>JAQBBT010000185.1:0-5918 GCA_032125915.1 Nitrososphaerota archaeon | reverse complement strand
GAACGATTAAGAGTAAAAAGTGGTAGAAGTAAAGGTTGCAAGGATTGCATAAATCATCGATGTGTGCCGAGCAGCTGTAGATGTGATTGTCACAAATAATGTATGTTGAGTTATTTATTTTTCTAATTTTAAAATTATTTTTACGGTGGGCAATTTAGTATGTCTTATTGACAACAACCGCAATTTTTGTGTCCTATATGGGCACACTCATAACAGTCGCAGTTTTTAGATTTTTTTAGATTTTCACTTGCTTTTTCCTCTTCGGTCATCTCTAAAACATAATTTTTATCTCTAATTATTTTTTGTAAAAGATGAGATTTCAAAAAAAGGTACTTAAAGCCTAACTAAATCACTTGATTGGTGGACATTAATCCCATAAATTATGAACTAGTTTTTGAACCAGATCTTCGGAAATTCACTTTTGGTGGGAAGGAAACAATTACAGTATATTGCAAAAAACCAACTAAAATAATATCAATTAACTGCGCTGAAATTAAAATTAAATTCTGTCAGGTCAAAATCAAAGGGAAAATTATTGCTTCTAGTGTAAAAACTGATGAAAAAAAAGAAGAACTTCAAATTACTCTTAAAGAAAAAATCAAAGGACTTGTTTCCATCACCATCGAATTTCAAGGAATTCTAAATGATAGGTTATTGGGATTTTATCGTAGTCAATACAAGCAAGGCGGAAAAACAAAGTATCTTGCAACGACTCAATTTGAAGCAGCAGACGCAAGACGTGCATTTCCATGTTGGGATGAGCCTGAGGCAAAGGCAATATTTGATATTTCAATAATTGCTGATAACAAATTTACTGCAATCTCTAACATGCCAGTAAAATCAAAAACCAAAATTGGCGGCAAGACATTATACAAATTTGGAAAAACACCCGTCATGTCTACTTATTTGATTTATCTTGGAGTCGGAGAATTTGAATATCTTACAGGTAAGGTAGGCAAGACCCAAATTCGTGTAGTTACAACCAAAGGTAACAAATCAAAAGGAAAATTTTCACTTGACTTGGGTAAAAAACTACTTGTTGAATATGAAAAATATTTTGAAATTAAATACCCATTGCCTAAACTTGATTTAATTGCAATTCCTGACTTTGCAGCCGGTGCAATGGAGAACTGGGGTGCAATTACATTTAGAGAGACCATTTTACTTTACGATCCAAAAACATCTTCTACCAAGACCAAACAATTCATTGCAGAAGTAATTTCTCATGAGATAGCACATCAATGGTTTGGAAATCTTGTTACAATGGAATGGTGGAATGATCTTTGGCTTAACGAAAGTTTTGCAACCTTTATGGCAACAAAATTTGTCGACAAATTCTATCCTGAATGGGATTTGTGGAATCAATTTGTTGAGGATGCAATGAATGTTGCAATGGGACTTGACTCGCTAAAAACAACACACCCTATTGATGTTAAAGTAAACTCCACTGCTGAAATACGAGAAATCTTTGATGCCATTTCATATGATAAGGGTGGCTGTGTCTTGAGGATGCTTGAGCACTATGTGGGTGAGCCAAACTTTAGAAAAGGACTGGTGAGATATCTCAAAGATTTTAAATACAAAAATGCCAAAGGTCAGGACCTGTGGAATGCCATTGGTAAAGCATCAAAAATGCCTGTCAGTTCCATGGTTAATAGTTGGCTAAAGCAGCCTGGGTTTCCACTCGTAGAGATTCAACAAGATGATGATACACTACTAATCAAACAAAACCGCTATTTGCTAGAATATGATAAAAAATCAAGTAAGGGACTATGGGAAATCCCACTATCAATTGGGTTCTCTGATAAAACTATCTCAAAACTATTTTCAAAAAAATCAATGACAATCAAAATTCCAAAGTCTGTGGGATTTGTGGCAAATTCTGGGAGGCAAGGATTCTATCGTGTAAAGTATGATGAGGGAATTTTACTTGACCAAAAAATGTTAGTTGATCAAAAAAAGATTCCTCCAATTGATAGGTGGGCTATACAAAATGATTTGTATTCATTATGTGTTTCAGGCGATGAACAAGTAAGAAACTATCTTGATTTTTCAGATGCATATTATGAAGAAGATAGCTATCTCTCAACAATTAATGTTGCACATAACTTGACATCGCTTTATTTCCGTGCATTTAATGAAAAGTTTTCAGAAGAAATTCGAGAGTATGCAGTTAATTACCTTAGAAAAATTCTGTTTGAGTTGGGTTGGGAGCCAAAAAAATCAGACAAACATACTGATGCTTTACTTCGTTCATTTGTAATATCTGCTTTAGGAAAAATGGATGATGATGAAGTTTTACAAGAAGCCAAAAAGAGATATAATAAATTTCTAAAATCACCAAAATCATTATCTCCGGATTTGATAGAACCAATCTGTTCTATTGTTGCATGGAATGGTAATTCAAAAACTCACGCTGAACTATTAAAATTATATAAAAATGCCAAAACCATGGAGGAAAAACTTCGTTTCTTGAGTGCACTGTGTGGATTCAAAGATCAAAAACTACTTCAAAAATCTCTTGATTTTTCCCAAACATCAGATGTCCGCTCACAGAACATGCAGCTACCGATTATGAAAGTAGCTGCAAACCCACATGGAAAAAAAGTTTTGTGGCCTTGGCTTAAGAAAAACTGGAAAAAAATAAATAAAAAAGTTGGACATGGCAATCCTTTATTCAATAGGATTGTTGCAAGCATCTCTCTAGTGGCTGATGATTCTATGGAAAATGAGATTAAACAATTTTTCAAGAAAAACCCTACTCCTGGAACTGAGAGAACTCAAGCTCAAACCCTAGAAAGAATACGAATAAACTCAAAATTTCTAAGAAACATGCAAAAAGAATTCAAACATGGCTAAAAAACTAGGTGCACCAATTGCCCTAGGAATGGTTACTGTTTTGGCAATTTTATTTTTAACTGGAACTGGAAATGATGATAAAGAAATTCTAAAATCCACTTTCTCAATTGAAGCTGTATATTTTGATGAAAATAACAATACTGACATTGAGGAGGGAGATGGATATATCCGAATTATTTTCAAAGACAAATCTGAGAAAACTAACGCTGTAGTTTTAGAGGTTTTAGGAATGGAAACATCTTTTCAGAAAACCTTTGTAGGCTCAGAATTTACTGAAATTATCTTATTTCCAACTCCACCAAAATATGGGTGGGAAATTCATCCAGTAACATTGCTAATTGATCATGAAGACCTTGGCAAAGTCTCACTAAAGACTGAAATTCGTCCATACGGGGAACCTCCTGCAAAAATTATCTATGGAAACCCTTAGATCACATACAAGAATTTATTGTAGCTCTGGAAATTAATTTTTAATGGATTTGCTTTCTGATTTAAAAAAAGGTAAACGGGGAGCGATTGCAAAGGCAATCACGATTGTTGAAAATAATCAAACAGAAGCAAAAAAGCTATTAAAGAAAATCTTTAGGGAAACTGGAACATCCACAATAATTGGAATAACCGGACCTGCAGGTGCTGGAAAAAGTTCTTTGATTAACAAAACTGTAATTGCAATGAAAAAACTGCGTATCAAACCTGCAGTATTGGCAATAGATCCTACTAGTCATGTTACAGGAGGTGCAATTTTAGGAGATAGGGTTAGAATGAGTGAATCTACTGATTCTGGAACTTATATTCGAAGTATTGCATCACGTGGGGCAACTGGTGCTGTTTCAAGGTCTCTGAGAAACAGTATTCGAATATTAGAGTATGCGGGGTTTGATCCAATAATAATTGAGAGTGTAGGTGCGGGACAAACCGAAGTGGAAATATCAAATATTGCAGACATTACAGTTGTTGTGTTTAATCCCAACACTGGAGATAGCATTCAAACTATCAAAGCTGGCTTGACGGAAATTGGAGATATTTATCTTGTAAACAAAAGTGATTTGGATGGCACAAATCAACTATTTGATGCCGTTCGAGATTTTATTGGGGCATCTGAGAGAAATCCTGTCATCCTAAAAACATCCGTTAAAAGAAATTCAGGGATTGTCCAATTTACCAAAATTCTCAAAGAAATGATGGTGACAAAAAAGAAATTAAAAAAAGAAAAGGACGAAGAACGACTAGAATCTGAGCTTAAGGATATTGTTTTAAACAACTTAAAAGAAAGAATGGATGAAATGCTTGATTCAGATAAAACATTTTCAAAATATCTAAAAAAGCTCCTAGCAAGAGATATTGATCCATTTGAGGCAGCTGACAAGATTACAAAATCTATGGTAAAGTGATAAAATGGCAGCAAAAAAATCTACTAAACCAAAAACACCAGGAAAGAAAATCATCACTGATTCAAATTTTTCAGTTAAACGAATTTACCAAAAATCCTCCAAGAAAAGACCTGCTGAGGATTCTGGAAAATACCCATTTACCAGAGGAATTCATCCTGAAATGTTTCGTGAAAGATTTTGGACCATGCGTCAATATTCTGGATTTGGCGATGCAAAACTTACCAATGAGCGATTCAAATTCATGCTTGAGAAAGGCCAGACAGGACTTAGTATGGCCTTTGATCTTCCAACACAGATAGGGTATGATCCAAATTCCCCACAAGCAGAAGGCGAAGTGGGAAAAGTTGGAGTCTCAATTGCGTCCATTAAAGATATGATGACTGCATTTGATGGAATTCCTTTGGGCAAAGTAAGTTCTTCGATGACGATAAATTCTACTGCATCAACCTTGCTTGCATATTATATTGTAGTCGGTGAATCTCAAGGTTTCAAAAGCGTGCAGCTAAGAGGAACAACTCAAAATGATATTCTTAAAGAATACATTGCAAGAAACACCTACATCTACCCGCCACAACCTTCAATGAGATTAATTGGTGATATGATAAGTTATTGTGCAGATAATGTTCCTCAATGGTATCCAGTTTCAATATCTGGTTATCATATGAGAGAAGCCGGTTGTACTGCAACACAGGAAGTTGCCTTTACCCTTGCAAATGCTATTGAATATATTCAAACATGTATTGACCGAGGTCTCAAAATAGATGACTTTGCCCCTCGACTTTCTTTCTTCTTTTGCTGCACTATTGAATTTTTTGAAGAAGTTGCAAAGTTTAGAGTTGCAAGAAAAATATATGCAAAAATTCTCAAGGAGAGATTTCATGCAAAAAACCCTCGTTCATTGCAGTTGAAATTCCATACTCAAACGAGTGGTGAATCTCTAACTGCGCAACAACCTAACAACAATATTATTCGTGTTGCAGTTCAAACAATGGCTGCAGTTATGGGTGGTACTCAATCACTTCACACAAACTCTAGAGATGAGGCACTTGCTCTTCCTACGCAAGAATCTGCAAAAATCGCCCTCAGAACTCAGCAAATTGTTGCTCATGAAAGTGGTGTTACAAAAACTGCTGATCCTATGGCTGGCTCTTACTATCTAGAAGAACTATGTGATCAAATTGAAGAAGGGGTTTGGAAATATCTTAAAAAAATTCAAAAGATGGGCGGATCAGTTAAAGCAATTGAGAAAGGATTTTTCCAATCTGAAATAAGACAAAATGCATATCGTCTTAAAAAAGAGGCCGATGATGGTGACCGAATAATAGTTGGAGTAAACAAATATTTTGAAAAAGAGGAACAACCTGAACTTTTACGAGTTGATGGAAGTATAGAAATACAACAAAACAAGGCACTCAAAAAATTAAGAGAATCAAGAGATGGTAAAAAGCTTGAAAAAGCATTATCTGCCATGAAAAGCGCAGCAGAAACTGATGAAAATCTCATGCCTTACATTATTACTTCAGCTAAAGCTTATGCTACAACTGGAGAAATTAGTAATACATTCAGAGAAGTGTTTGGTGAATACAGGCCCAAAGAAGTATTTTGATTAGACTTTTCTAGCTATTAATTTCAAGAGTGTACTGAATACAGGTGTAAACGAGTTTATCG
>JAQBBT010000184.1:0-6083 GCA_032125915.1 Nitrososphaerota archaeon | reverse complement strand
CTAATCATAATTTCAACTTCTTCTGGTACTGATTCTGAATGACAAAAATGACATTCTTCTAATGTGACCCTAGATTCTACTTCATCAATAGTTTTTAGCCATTCTTTGGCGTATTCAATTGCTTTTCCGGTTTCCTTTTTGTCAGTAATTACATCAAAATGCATCGCATGGCCATCTTTTGCTTTCACATGTATCAAAAACATGAAAATCCATGGCAATCTAAAATTTTATGATTATTTATTGGATTACCTCTGAAAAACTTGAGTAGAATCAATATCTGATCCTATACACATATCAGAATATTCTTCAGGATTTAATGAATAGCATACTCTGGCTTCAAATTGGATTACTTCTGCTTCTTTGGCGGATAATGACTTTACTTTTTCTGATAGATTTCTCTCAAGTGTATTTTTTATAATTAAATTTTTAATTTCAGTTTTTGTGGGCTCATCAGTAATAAAACTCACCGTTCCACGAAATTGATATCCTTTCAGATCATCTTTGTTAAAAACAGCAATAGTTACCCATGGATTGATTTTTATGTTTTTGTATGATTTGTGTTTGAAAAAATCAAGCCAGTATATTGTTTCATCCTCTATTCTAAAAAAAATTCTTGGAGAAACATTTGGGAAACTACTTCCTCCGACTGTTCCCACTACAAAAACTCCTTGCTCTTCTATAAACTCTTTAATTTCTGCAGGAATTTTTACCATGTTTTTGATAAGTTGAATTTGTATTAAAGTCATTTTACTTTAATCAAAATAAATTTTAATTTTCAGAGTATTTTGATTGAATTGCTAGAATCTTATCTACTATACCGTTTACATCTGCATTTAATTCAGTACTAATCAAAATTAATCCAGCTCCTCCAATTGGTATAGTCGCTCGATATATTTTTTCATATTTTGCCATTGCGAAAATTGGCTTTCCAATTTTAGAAACAGTTTTTTTCCTAGTTGCCCATCGATAAATGGCTTGAGATAATGAAATTTCTGTTTCTTCCTTAGTAAGATAACTTGAAATTCCTGACCTCATTTTGTCGTGTAGTTCTCCATAATCATAAATTCCTACATATCGAATTTGATTATCACAATCTAGAACTTCATTACATATTTTCTCATAATCCATGAGAAATCATTTGTGTACTTGAATAATAATAATTACTTCAGAGCGAATAATGACTAGCAATTTCTTTTACTGAGGTTCGATAGTTGCTGGAGGTTTACTTGAAATTGTATATGTTACCCATGTCACGTCTTCAATTTCATTTGTTATTCTGTTGCTCATTTTTTCTAATAATCCATGTGGAAGTCTTGTCCAATCTGCAGTCATTGCATCAATGGAATCTACGACTCTAATCATTACAATGTTTCCGTATTTTCTTTCATCTCCAACTACTCCTACTGCTTTATCATCACCTACTGCAGCATAAGCCTGCCAAACATCTCCGTAAAGATTTGCCTCAATCAATTCCTCTTCAACAATTTTACTTGCAAGTTTAGAAATCTGTAGTTTTTTTGGAGTAACTTCTCCAATTATCCGTACTGCAAGTCCAGGTCCTGGGAATGGATGACGCATGAATAGTTTTTCTGGAACTCCTAAAATTTTTGCAATCTCTCTTACTTCATCTTTGTATAATTCTCTGAGAGGCTCTAAAATCTCCAAATTTAGCCAATCAGGAAGACCTCCCACATTATGATGTGATTTTATCATAGCAGCTGGACCTTTAGAAACTCCACTTTCTATCACGTCTGGGTACAGAGTACCTTGAGCTAACCATTTGAAGGGTCCATTTTTTTCTGCAAATTCCGTAAAGACTGTAACAAACTCTTCACCGACAATCTTTCTTTTTCTCTCGGGATCCTCAACTCCCTTTAATTTACTCAAAAAAGTTTCTGCAGCATCTACTGCTGAAAAATTTAATTTAAAATTATTCTTAAACATCTCATCAATTTCCTTTTCTTCGTCTAATCGTAAAAGCCCATTATTCACAAAAACACACTTTAATCTATCGCCAATTGCTTTGTGTATCAATAAAGCAGCAACTGTTGAATCTACCCCTCCACTCACTCCACACAAAACATTTCCTTCGATTTTTGAGATCTTTTCAACTTCTGATTCAATGAATCCTTTCATAGTCCAATCCTGTTTTGCGCCACAAACTTTTAACACAAAATTTTTGAGGATCTCAGTTCCTTGCTCTGTGTGAACTACTTCCGGATGGAACTGAATTCCATAAATGGATTTTTCAGTAGATGCAATAGCGGCAGATTTTGCACTTTTAGTATGACCTATTACTTGAAATCCTGGCGGAATTTCTTCGGCTTCATCTCCATGACTCATCCAGGCTCTAACAGATTCGCCAATTCCATTTAGAAGATCCTTATCATTATCAATGGTAAGTAACGATGAGCCATATTCTTTGTTTGATCGTTTTACTTTTCCGCCATATTTGTTTACAATTAATTGATGTCCATAACAAATTCCTAAAAGAGGTATTTTCATATCAAAAATTTTATCTTCGGGAATAGGAGCATCTGAATTATACACACTAGATGGACCTCCTGAAAAAATTATTCCCTTTGGATTATGTTTTTGTAATTCTTCTAAAGTAATATCATAAGGAACAAGTTCAGCGTAAACTGAAAATTCACGAATTCTTCTACAAATAAGATGACTGTATTGAGAACCAAAATCTAAAACAACAATTTTATCCATATTATCACTTTTTGATATTTTCTAGCATGCGTGTAAAGGACCAACCCACGGTATTGATAATTTCATTTACTCTTTCTTTTTCTTTATAGTTTTTGATAATTATTTCGCGAATATTTGAACCATTTTTATTAATTATATAATCAATAACAGAATCTTTTTGTATTTTTCCACTATCTGCATCCACCATGTCCTTTCGTTTCATTTCTCCAATAATTCTATCTATGAAAAATGACTTGAAAGGAGGAACATCTACAGTAATTTCCATATCGTTCTCCAAAATTATCTCAACTTGCTCTGGCGTTACAAAGGCATTAGCAATAATCTTACCATCATTTCCGCTAGTTATTGGGGTGGATTTTCTCTCAATTGTTATCTTCTCTTCAGGGGATTTTTTTATCTTTTCTAGAGAGGATGCTCTAGTAAAACTAGATTCTTTTAACATTGAGTCCAAAACTAAAAGCCTTTTCTCAAGAATTTCTATGGCTTGGCCGTGTTTACTGATTTGTTTAAGTAAATCTTCTCTCCAGCTAGCAATCTCTCTAATTTGTTCCTCTGAATGTTTCATGTTTGGACTCAAGTAGATATGGCTATTAAATGCATTCTAGGTAATTATGATATCTAGATTTTGATAAGGGATCTTTTTAAATCCTGTAATATGACTTGAGGTTGTAAATAATTCGGATTTTGTTTTTATTGCAAGCCATTCCAACAAAGATCTTCCTTTTTTTAATTTTTTTAATTTAACTGTTCTTTCTGATGGTTTTGTATTTGAAAATTTTCCAATTCTTTTTCCAAAATCCATTCCAAATAAAATAATTTTTTTTGCATTAAAATAACTAGCAAGAAAAACTGCTCTATCACCATCAGTAAATCCACCAAAATTTTGTATTTTTCCAAAAGGTTTAGTCTGTGTAGTTCCTATACAATTTTTGAAATTTTCAATAAAACTCAGATTAGAAATGTTATCGCCATGGGCATGAACAACAAAAATTGTCTTAGACTTTCCAATTTTTCTAAACGTTTCTTTATCCCCATCAAGATCAGTCACAACAATGTCTGGCTTTATTCCATTATCAATTAAAGACTTGACTGCACTATCTGCAACAATTTTTACAGTTTTTTTAAAGCGTTGTAATACAGGAATAGCATAAGATAAAGAAGGACCAGAACCCACTACGAAGACATTTTGATTTGTGATTAAATCATGGATTTTTTTCATGTGATTTTCTTCTCCTAGAATAGAGTCTAATAATTCAGCAGAATCTGTATCTTTGTTCTTATCATAGTTGAATTCTTTTAGGATTTCTCTGTATCGTAAATTCCATCCTGAAATCATCATATGACTCAAATTAGTATAGTGCATCATAAATCATGTGACAAAACTTGGAAATATAGGCGTAGGAGGCAAAAACCCTGTACGTATTATGGGGATTTTAAACACCAGCCCTGAGTCATTTTATAAAAAATCCATCAAAACCACAAAACAAAACATTTCAAATTCAATAAAAAAAATGGAACTTGATGGAGCCAATTTTATTGATGTTGGTGGGATGTCGACTGCTCCTTATTTATCAACACTAGTTTCAGAAAAAGTAGAATTTAATCGAATTTCAAGTACAATCAAAATTATTCAAAATGTTTCAAATCTTCCTATCTCTGTAGATACCTGCAGAGCAAGTGTAGCAAAATCTGCATTGGACCTAGGAGTGGATATCATTAATGATATTTCTGGATTAAAGTATGATGATAAAATGATTGATGTTATTTCAAACTACAATCCGTCATTAATTTTATGTGCCTTTAATTCAAAAAGAATATCTGGAAATCAAGTAACTCTAACTAAGAATCTTTTAAAGAAAAGCACTGACATTTTAAAAAAAATTGGATTCCCATCTAACAAAATAGTTGTAGATCCTGCCATTGGATTTTTTAGAAAATCTGGACATGGTCCTTTTTTTACCAAAATTAATTCTGACTGGGTTACAAGGGATATTCAGATTATACAAAACCTTCATTCAATAAAACAACAATACCCAATTCTGATCTCAGTTTCAAACAAATCCTTTATTGGAAAACTCGTGGGAAAGGAAAATCCATCTGATCGACTGTTTGGATCAATTGCAGCAGAGGTAGTATCTGTTCTAAATGGTGCTGATATCATACGAACTCATAATGTTTTAGAGACAAAAGATGCAATTAAGGTAGCATCAAAACTATCTAAAAAAACAAAGGTTCGTGAACTTTGAGGTTAACATTTTTGAAGAAAGGCTTATAATCGATATTTTACCCTCTAAACAAGGTTCAGTTGGAATTTAAAGAAGGATTAACTTTTGATGACGTTCTTCTTGTACCCAAATATTCTGATATCACCAGCAGATCTCAAACCGATTTAAGCACAAAACTCTCTCGAAATATTTCACTTAACATTCCATTTACCAGTGCTAATATGGATACTGTAACAGAATCTGCAATGGCAGTAGTCATGGCTCGTGCAGGAGGAATAGGAATTATTCACAGATTTTTAACCATTCAAGAACAAGCAAATGAAGTTCTTAAGGTTAAAAGATCTGGCAGTGTAATTATTGAAAATCCATATACTATCAATCAGGATAAAACTGTTCAAGACGCCATTGACTATGCAGATGAAAAAGAAGTCTCTGGATTATTAGTTGTGGATTCTAACTCTAAACTTGCAGGGATTGTAACGGACAGAGATCTATTATTTGAAAAAAATACCAATCACCTAATCAAAGATGTAATGACTAAAGATGTTGTTACTGCTAAACCTGGAACAAGTCCAGAAGAAGCTAAAGAAATTTTACACAAACACAGGATAGAAAAATTACCAATTGTAGATGAATCAGGTTCAATTAATGGCCTTATCACAAGTAAAGACATTACAAATATTGCAGACTATCCTTTAGCATCAAAGGACAAAAAAGGAAGACCTCTAGTTGGGGCTGCAGTTGGAGTAAAAGGAGACTTTTTGGAAAGAACAGAGTCACTATTGGATGCAGGAAGTGATGTACTAGTGGTAGATATTGCACATGGTCATAGCGAAAATGCAATTAATGCAGTTCGAAATATCAAAAAAGCATTTCCAGACTGTGAACTAATTGCTGGAAACATTGCAACGGCTCAAGGAGCTGAAGATTTAATCAAAGCAGGTGTAGATGCAGTGAAGGTAGGTGTAGGGTCTGGCTCTATTTGTATTACTAGAGTAATTACTGGATCTGGAGTACCACAGTTGACTGCAGTAATGGATTGCGCCAAGATTGGCCGTGATTATAACATTCCAATAATTTCTGATGGCGGAACAAGAACATCAGGTGATGCCACTAAGGCCTTAGCTGCAGGAGCATCTT
>JAQBBT010000183.1:0-17819 GCA_032125915.1 Nitrososphaerota archaeon | reverse complement strand
CTATGAAGAATTACATAGGCATCATTTTTTAAAACAATGGATTCTTTAGTTTTTAGCTGTTTTTTAAAATCTTTCAAGTTACCTTTCATATAGTGAATCTCTTCTCGTGCCTCCTTGTTCTGTGTTATTTTTCCCTCAATATGTTTGGGGGTAGTTGATTCTTTCTTGACTTTTTTAAAGACCCATTTCTTTCAAATTATGTGATGGATAATTAAAACTATTTTTATGCTAGAGGGTGAAAAGACAATCCCCGGCTTACGCACAAAAATCTCATTACTCAGGTTGGTTTTTTTTAAATTTTCATTTATCCCAAAAAATAATTTTATTTACCTTTTGATTTTATCACTGGACTAGACACTCATACTAATGTAATACCCTGTCATTTGAGACTCATTGTTTTATTTAAAATAAGATAAAACAGATAATGACATATGGTTTCCAATGACAGAAAATTGATTATAATTGTAATTATCGCGGGCATGATAGGGTTGAGTGCCATGATTGGATTTATCGGGCAAGGAAACGTACGACACGTGGAGATTTTCTGGAAAGAAAAAGTCGAACAAACAGTGGCATTTGAAGACGTAAATGGGGAAGTGTATCTCAGAGGAATTTCAGGAATTGCAGGAGAATTAAATCCTCATTTAATTAGTAGAACAAGTTTTGCATATATTCTTACGGTGATTAATAATGGTGATAAACATCATCGACTGTATATTGAGGGATTAGAGATCCAATCAAACCTCCTAGAACCAGGACAGCAAGATGTGATAACAATATACCCAACAGAAGAAGGACTCTACAAATATTATGATAAACGTGAAAGAACAGAGCATTTAGGGTTTCTTGAAATTAGGACAGTCGTTCCAAGTGATGAATTTACAGGTTTTTTGCGAGATTTGATTTAATTTTTTACAAAAATTTCATATTTACCAATAGAGTTTGATAAAAAAAATAAAAAATAAGCTATTTTAAGAAAATAAGAAAAAATCTTAATTTAATAAAAACTTCTTATCTATGCTGATTTTTTGACTTTTTGTGCAGCTGGTCCTTTTTGGCCTTCGCCTACCTCGAATTCGACTTTATCGCCTTCATTGATGAATCCTTCGACATCTGTTTTGTGAACAAACAGATCATCGCCAGATTCTCTTTCGATAAAACCAAAGCCTTTAGTGCGGTTGAACCACTTTACTGTGCCTTGTTCCATTTGTTTTTCTGACAAATACTCCGTATATTAAGATAAGTCTAAAGAATGATAGTCTATTTGATCAGACTATTTTTAGAAAAATATCATTTTTTGAGATAAAGAGCGTAGATTTTAGAAATCCTTTGCTATGTGATTATTATCTTTAAGCCATTGAACTTGAGGCAAAGTGAATCTCCAAACTATATCACCCCTCTCATCCTCTTTGAAATCCCAAGGAGCAATGATTACAATATCATTATCACGAATCCAAACTCTTCTCTTTAATTTTCCTCTAATCCTACCTCGTCGAGTTAAACCATCAGTACATTTTATCATAACGTTTTCTCCACCCATCATTTTTAGAACTCTACCAAAAAGTTCTCCTTCTTCAGGAATACGAATTTCTTTTAGTGCACTCTCATTTTTTACTTGGCGCTTCCCCATATTTTGTATCACCATTTTAACCATATAACTGTGGGGGTTTTGAAAAATTCAAAAAATTTCATAAAGAAACAATAAAATCAATTTTATGTAAAGTGAGATAAAGTAAATCATGGAATTCAGATGCATTCAAGACTGTTCACAATGCTGTATCGAACGTGAATACTATCCCGGAAAAAAATTTGGAAAAATTGGTGTTTTGATACTGCCAGAAGAAAAAGAAAAAATGGAGCAATTGGCAAAAAGGAATGAATTAGATATTTTGATTTTGCCAAGAATTGGAACATCTGAAAAAAGGGATCCGGTATCAATAGAAATTTTAGCATATCAGATGATGGGAATAGAGAAAAATGGAAATACTTGTCCTTTTCTTGACATAGAAACTGGAAAAAAATCACCTCATGGTGGATTTCCTTGCAAGATATACGAGGACAGACCTCTTGCATGTAAGACATATCCTCTGATCGAATTAGATCCGATAACACTTGATCAAAAATGTAAATTTTGCAAGGAACATAAAACAGCAGATAAAAATCTAAATTCTGAAACGGAGTCACTGTTAAAAATTAAAACCAAAATGCATACAGATGCATCATTTGTGTGGAGATATGCAACAGGGATAGGTGAAGACGAAGATAAGTTTCAAATTAAAACGGGTTGGATTTTAGAAGAATAAGATCAGATTATGGATTGATAACTGCACGTCCTAGTATTTTTCTTGCTTTAAGATCTTCTAAAGCTGTATTGGCTTCAGACAGCGAATAGTGTTTGGTGATAATTGGGTTAATCGTTCCTTTGCGCGTAAGGTCCAAAAGTTCCACCATGTCATTATAGTTTCCAGTATATGCGCCTTGAATGGTAATCGATTTTAGCGGAATTGTTACCAAGGATAATTCCAAAGAACCACCAAACAAACCAACCAAAACAAGATTCCCTCTTTTTCTCAATACAGATAGCCCTAATTTTGCAGTTGGCGGAGCATTGACAAAGTCAACTACACTATCTGCTCCTTTTTCATTACATATTGAAATTATTTTTTGAGAGGTTTCTGTATCTTTTGAATTTACAACATAATCGGCACCCATTTCTTTTGCTGTTTCTAGTTTTTTATCATCCAAGTCAACACAAATGATTTTTGCATTAGTTATCGCATGTGCTATTTGCACACCCATCAGGCCTAGACCGCCAGCACCGATAATTACTAGAAATTCCGGAGAATTCACGTTTGCTTTTTTAATTGCATTATAAGCTGTCAAACCAGAGCAAGCCAATGATGTTGCAGCTTCAGGATTAACTCCAGATAACTTTGCCAGATATTTGTAATGAGGTACTAGTGCAAAATCAGAGTACCCACCATCTTGAAAAACCCCAAGAGACTGCGGAGCATCACAAAGATTTTCATTTCCAACTTTACATGCAGGACACTCTCCGCATCCTATCCAAGGATAAACTAAAACTTCATCACCTTTTGAATAATCTTTAACATTACTTCCAATTTCCTCAACAGTACCTGCAATTTCATGTCCTGGAGTTACAGGATATTTCACACCCCTGTCAGTTACTTTCATAAATTGACCATCACCTAGATCATATCCGCCTTCCCAAAGGTGCAAATCGCTATGACAAACACCTACTGCTTTCACTTTAACTACAACCTGATTTTCTTGTGGTGAAGGAGTATCAAGATCTATCACTTCTAACGGCTGATTAGGACCAGGAATTCTAACAGATTTCATTGATGAGGATTTCCAACTTAACAATATAAGAGTTGACTGGAAATGAGAAAAAAATAGAGCGCCTAGATATTATGGAATAAAAAGACAATCAATTTGTGAGTGAGGAAGGTATGCCAAATAGCATTTCACAAGAACCAATAAGCATTCTTTTTGATCCCAAGTCAGTTGATAAAAAAGACGTTTGGGACATAGACCTTATCGAAATTCTTAATTTATTAATTAGAATTTTAGAAAAAGCTGAGAAAAAAGACCTAAGAGTTGCAGGAATGGCAGCATTATCATCATCGTTAATTTACAGAATGAAGGTTGAGAGTATTTTTGCGCTACAAAAAGCTGCAATGGAAAAAAAGCCTATGCGTCAAAGGACAGATGTAGACATTGAGTTAATTGACATTCCCTACAGACATGAATCCACCTATCCAGTATCTTTAGATGACCTTTTAGGCCTACTGCAAAACCTAATTGGTTCAATTGCAAATCCTCAATCAAGAAGAAACAATCAACTTAACATAGAGCCAATCGATCCTCCTGATTTTCAAGAATATTTTATTTCACTCGAGAACATCATTGGAAAATATGAAGACCTAATAATCAGAAAGATTTCCAATACAGGATTTGGAATGCTCCAAAACATCATATCAGAATTAGACATGGTTGATTCCATACGATGCTTCTTTGCAATTTTGTTTTTGGCAAGAGATGAAAAAATAGATATTGAACAAATAGAAGATGATATTAAAATTACAATGATCAAACAAGATTCAACAAAATGATCAAAAATGAAGGATGGATTTCTTAAAGTAGATTAGATAATGGAGACTAGATAATTGGTTAAAGTAGAAGACGAGGATGAGGCAACTGCGAGGATTGAGGCGGCCCTATACTCTTCAGGTAGACCTTTGAAGATGGAGGAGTTAATTAGAGCCTCTGGAACCGAATCTCGAACCAAAACATACAATATTCTCAATAATATCATGAAAAAATCAACATCCGCCTTTAAGGCAATTGAAATAGTCATACTTCCCGATGAATCCTATGTATTTCAGTTAAAGCCAGAATATAGCTCCACTGTCAAAAAATATGCATCAAAACCAGTTCTTCCAAAAGCCACACTAAAGACATTATCATACATTGCATACATGCAACCAATTTCATCAAAACAATTAGTAGAAACAAGAGGGTCTGGAGTTTATTCTCACCTCAAGGAATTAAGACAGTTGGATTTTATCAATCACCAAAATGTCGGAAGATTAAAAATTTACACAACCACTGAGAAATTCCAAAAATATTTTGGCATACAAGGAGATGTTGAAAATCTCAAACAAAGACTGTTTTCAAAAATTAGGAAAACAGCAACCCAAACAAAGTCAAACCCCGGATCTCAAGTTATTCCAGAACTTATCTAGAACATTTTACTTTATAGCCAAATTATTGCGTTTTGTATAAATTAGAGTGGTTTCAAGATTGTCCGTGAGAAAATCAGTAGAAAACCTTGCAACAAGTAAAATCACTGGCGGAAGAAGACATCCATTAAGAATTAGAAGAAAGTATGAAATAGATAGATTTCCTAATGAACCAATTAATGGTGCACAAATTACAGTAACAAGAAATGTACGTGGTAAAAACACAAAAACAGCTTTGAAGTCAATTGATTTTGTTAATTTAGCAACAGGTGATGCAAAAGTAAAGAAAACAAAAATTATCAAAGTTTTAGAAAATGCAACAAATAACGATTACAAAAGAAGAGGAATTATTACAAAAGGCGCAATATTAGAAACACAGGACGGAAAGTGTAGAGTTGTTTCAAGACCAGGTCAATCAGGAACAGTTAACGCGATTTTAATAAAGTGATAAAATGAAAGATTACGAACATGTCGTAATCTGGTTAGATTATTTTAACAAGACATTACCAAGAGCTAAAGGAAGAAGATTAGAAAGAGAAAAATGTGTTTTTGATCCTTCGTTAAAAGAATTAACAGAAGCGGCCCAATCTGCAGGTTTTGAAATTACAGAAACAGAAGAAAAAGTAAGATATCCAAAAAGACCATACGTAAGATCAGGATACATCGTGTTACCAAAAGAATCTTCCAAGACAGATATTCTTAACAAGATTTCGCAAAAATTACTTTTGAAAAGGACAAAACAATCCAAATAAGATCTAATCTAGCTCTTAGCTAAAGTATTGTTGACAGAAGTCTATGAAAAGAATATGAATACTATTTGTTTTAATTGCAGGAGGTAGGCGAAATAATGCACCTTGCCGGTAGCGGCAGAGTGATCATTCAACTAACAGATGAATTATCTGAAGGAGTGATACTTTGTGACGAAAAAGGAACCAAGGTTGCAAAAATAATGGAACTGATTGGTCCAGTAAAAAAACCAATTGCATCAGCTACTCCATTAACAAATAATATCAAAAAATATATCGGCAAAGCTGTTTTCGCAGTTGAATCCGCCCCTGCTAAAAAAGAAAAATTTAGGAGAAGAAAAAAATGAACATACTAGAACCACAAAGCTGTCCTGAATGTAAATCATCATTAGTAGATGACATTCAGAATGGCGAAATAATCTGTTCGGGATGCGGCGTGGTTGTCGCAGATCAAATGACAGATTCAGGTCCAGAAACAAAAAGTTCGAATCTCGAAGACAAAATGAGGCTTGCAAGAGCAACAGGGCAGACAACTTATTCTCAACATGATTTGGGAATTGCAACTGAGATTTCAATCAGCACAAAAGACTTTAGTGGAAAATCAATTAACCATGAAGTTGCAAATCAAATGCACAATCTCAGAAAATGGCAACAAAGAGTTCGTGTTTCCTCACCAAGAGAAAGAAGGCTAGCAAATGTGTTAGCCAAAATGGGTGAAACATGCAATGGTTTGTCTCTTTCAAAAAATGTTTTGGAAACGGCCTCCATAATATACAGAAACTTAGACGGACACATAGATGTGAAAGGTAAATCAGTAGCAAGTATTACTGCAGCCACAATTTACATGGCATGCAAACAATGTCATGTGGTAAGATCACTAGAAGAAATTGTTCGAGGAATATGTATACCAAAAGATGTCAAATCAAAAACAAAACTTGCAGCAAAATATTACAGAACCATGGTAATGGAAATGGGACAAAATACAGCCCCAATAGTCACCATGGACAAATACATCTCAAAAATTGCAAACATGACAGAAACCGAAGTTAGAGTTGAAAGACTAGCCTTGGAAATCGCTGAAAAAACCAAAGATAGTAGTATTACTGACGGAAAAGCACCAAATGGAATAGCAGCAGCATATCTGTATGTTGCCTCAGTCCTACTTGGTCAAAGCATCTTACAAAGGGATGTTTCAAGTATTGCCGGCGTCACGGAAGTCACTATCAGAAATAGATGTAAAGAGATTCTAACAAGTTTTCAACTCAAAATTGCTTTGAGACCATCTCTGGCCAAAATTTAATCCCCCCCTCTTTTCATTTTATTAAAAAACACATTAGGATCAGCTAAATTTCGTCTGTATTATATATAGAATCAAAGCAAATTGCATCATGGTAGTACTTGAAATCAAAGACCTCCATGTAAAAAGAGAAGGAAAGGAAATTCTAAAGGGAGTTAATTTGAAAACAGGTCCCGGAGAAGTACATGCTATCATGGGACCGAACGGTTCTGGAAAAAGCACATTAGCTTACACCTTGTTAGCACATCCAAAATACGAAGTTACACAAGGAGATATTCTTTTAGATGGTGAAAGTATTTTAAAATTATCCGCAGATCAACGTGCAAAAAAAGGGTTGTTCCTTGGATTTCAATATCCCACAGAAGTTTCGGGCGTAGGGTTTTCTCATTTTCTTAGAACAGCTTACAATTCACTCAGCAAAGCACTACAAGGAGATGACAGAGAAGTTTTCATTACGGTTAGAGAGTTTCAAAAATATCTCAAAGAGAACTTGAACAAAGTGGGATTAAAAGAAGAATTTCTCTCAAGATATCTCAATGAGGGATTTTCAGGTGGAGAGAAAAAACGCGCCGAAGTTTTACAAATGGCAGTCCTAAAACCAAAAATTTCAATTTTAGATGAACCCGATTCTGGTTTAGATATAGATGCGGTTCAATCAGTTGCAAAAGCAATTAGCGAGGTTGCAGTAAAAGATGCAACAATTATTATCATCACCCATTATGCAAGAATCTTAAAATTTTTAAACAAACTTGATTTTGTTCATGTCTTTGCAAATGGACAGGTCATCAAAACAGGTGATGCATCCCTTGCAGATAAATTAGAAGCCGAAGGTTACGAATGGGCCCTCGAGCAGCACACCTAACCAAAAAAGATCACCCCCTCCAACAAGTTTATTCAGAATAATCCCTCACATTTTTTGTGCTGTATAAAATAACAGTGAAGTTTCACAAAGATTTTTTGGAAGTATCAGAAAATCAAATTATAATTGGCATAAAATCAAAACCCGTGAAAGGAGAGGCAAATAAAGAAATCATAAAAAAACTATCAAAGCATTTCCAAATATCAGAACATAGTATTCAAATAAAATCAGGGCACAAGTCTAAACTAAAGATTATAGAAATTCAACATTAGAGAATCTAGTTTTTGTTTAAATAGGGTCTCAAGATTGGAAAAACATGTCAGAAGTTAATGATCAATACTATTTCAATTTCTCATTTTTCAAAGTTGATCCTAAATGGAGATGGATGGCAGATTTGGCAAAAGAAGAGTCAGCAAAAGAAGTTGAAATTGTAATCAAAAATTCTGGAATAATGTATAGATCATATTCAAATTTAGGATTAAGAGATGATGCAGATTTTTTATTTTGGTTTGCTGCAAGGACAATTGACGAAATTCAAGCAGTTATTGAGAAATTATACCTGACAGTATTTGGAAAATACATCATACCTTCAAGGACATATCTTTCATGCACTAGGCCATCAATATATGTAAAAGAAGGAAAATCACATGGGTTTGTCACAGGAATTGAACAAAAAAAATATGTAATTGTTTATCCATTTACAAAAACAAGAGAATGGTATCTATTGCCAAAAGAAAAACGCCAAGAAATAATGGATGAGCACATAGAGGTTAGCAAGAAATACCCACAAGTTGTTCTAAACACATCTTACTCTTTTGGAATTCACGATGAGGATTTCATGTTGGCGTTTGAGGTAGATGATATTCGAGATTTCCAAGATCTTATCATGGATTTGAGAGAAACGGAGGTATCTACCTACGTCAAAAATGACATCCCGATGATTGTATGTGTCAAAAAGGACATTGTGCCTTTAATATCAAGTCTAGGTTAGCAGTTTCTCAAAAAAAGGTATTTTATTAAAATCTAATTATCATATCAGTAAATCTTGGATAAACATAAATGAACAAATTTTAGAGATTATGTTAGTTTTGAGACAGTCAAAACAAAATTCAAAAAGATGATAAAATGAAATACAGAACTTTAGGAAAAAGCGGAATCAAGGTATCTGAGATAGGATTTGGTGCCTGGACCATAGGTCTTGATTGGTGGGGTAAAAAAATTGAAGATGATGAGGCCAAAAGAATGCTCAAAAAAGCATACGATGTTGGAATCAATTTCTTTGAGACTGCAGATATGTATGGCAAAGGAAAAAGCGAGAGGTTGATTGGAGAAGTATTCAAGGGAATGAGAGATGAAATTGTTATTTCCTCAAAATATGGATATGATTTTTCTAATGTACAGCAAATCGGCCATACAGAACTACCACAACATTTTGATCAAAAATTTACAGAGAAAGCACTAAATGCTAGCTTGGAGAGATTGCAGACTGATCACATAGATTCTTTTGGAATGCATAATCCCAAGATAGACCAAATTAGAAACAATGAACCTTTTGAAACCTTTGATAAATTAATTCAAGAAGGAAAAATGAAAACAGCTCAGATAGCTTTGGGACCTGCAATAGGATGGACACAAGAAGGATTAGCAGCTATGGATAGAGATAACGTATCATCTGTACAAACAGTATACAATATTTTAGAACAAACACCAGGAAACGACCTAATCAAAAAGGCATCCCAACAAAATGTAGGGATACTAGTCAGAGTTCCAGACGCATCAGGAATTCTGACAGGCAAGGTAAAAGCTGAAACAGTGATTCCAAGTAATGATCATCGAAAAGATAGAAAAATGGAATGGAGACAAGAAGCATTGAAGAAAGTCGAGCAATTCAGACCAATTGCAGAAAGAAATGGTTTAACAATTATAGAATTTGCAATCAAGTTTATCTTGTCAAAAAATCCAATTGCATCTGTTTTACCTACTGTGGTTAGCGAAGAAGAGGTTGAATCATTTGCAGTTATTTCAGATGGGAATTATATCAATCCTTCAGACATGAAAGAAATTGAAGAGCTATACAACACTTGGCCAGCATACGAATTAAAGGCCACACCACAAACAAGCTAATTTTTATGAAACATTCAATCGATGATAAAAAAACTCTTGACATTATAGAGCGAATGAAACTTGCCCAAATCGGAGAATACAAAAAATGGGAGAAAATAATCAAGAAGATCAATGGAGAGCAAGACCTTTCGGCCTTAGAATTAGAATATTTTTCCAAATTTACCAGAATTTACAAAAATTCAACCACTGTTAATAGAAGTAAAATTTACCATACTAGACTATCAGAGCACGATGAAAAACCCCCATGCACAACATGTAGAGAAAAATCAGATTTTTACTGTAACATGAATGATCAGTATTTTTGTACGATTCACGTGGTAGGACATGATGAGAACGAATTCTAAGAAGCTGGTATAGTCTCTTCAAAATTAAAGGAGTTTTCTACAAAATATTCAACTCGTGTTTTTTTGAATTCACGAGTACTAAAGAGAATACGATAATCATCAACATTGATTAGATCTTGTATTGTTTTTGCCATATCATTTGCCTCATCCTGAGTTTTACAATGAATCATTGAAAAAACATTGTATGGCCAGTCAGAATATGTAGGTCTCTCATAACAATGACTTACCTGAGGAAATGAACCTAGTTTCTCTCCAACTTCGGATATTCGATCTTCAGGAACTTTCCAAACTATCATTCCATTTGCAGTAAATCCAACTTGCCTGTGTCTTAAGATTGCGGCAAATCTTCTCATTACTCCGTTGTCTTCATAATGTTTCATCTTTTCAAACAATTCATTTTCAGTAAGTCCCAGATTATTTGCAGCCTTTACAAATGGCTCATCAATAATTTCCATGTTTTTTTGTAATTCACGGATAAAGTCTTTGTCTTGCTCTGTTGGTTCAAATTTTACATTTTTAATCTCTTTTTTCTCCTCAGTTGGAGCAATCTCGTGTTTCTTTTCATCTACCATGTCAAGCTTTACACCAATCTTGAATAGTTGTAAAGTAGGAAGCATCCTTACTTTTTTGATTCCCTTTAGTACGTTGAATTTGTCAATCTCTGCTTTCAAATCTGATCCAGGTGGAACAGCCAAGGTAAACCAAAGATTAAACTGATGTTCACGTTCATAATTATGACTAACACCAGGATGACGGTTAATTTGACTTGCAACATGTTCTAGTTTATCATGTTCAATTTCCATTGCGACTAGAGAACTTGTATAACCAAGCTTTCTTGTATCAAAAATTGCGCTAAGTTGTCTTAGAATACCGACTTTTTTTAGATTATTTAGACGCTCTTTGACAATTTCTGGAGTAGTATCAAATTTTTTAGCAATTGCATCAAAAGGTCTTGTTACAAGAGGGAATGTCCATTGAATTTCATTTAGTATCTCCTTATCTAATTCATCCATGGAAGTCATTATGTCAATGACTTGTCTATTCAATTAAAAATGTAGCTAGAATTTTACGCTTTAATTTTTAATACATAAATAGAAACTCAAGTCCTTTTGATCGATGATAGTTGATCTAAATCTTCAAGATAAAATAGTCATTGTAATTGGCGGCGGAAATGAAGCGCAAAAAAGAATTAATTCTCTTTTAAACCAAAATTGTGAAATTATAGTAATCAGCGATTCTGTTAACTCGCAAATTAACAAATTAGTAAAAGATAAGAAAATCAGATTGAAAAAACAAAAAATTCAAGATACAAAATTTATTTCAAAATTCAAACCAGATATGATCATTACAGCCACTAATGACAAAAAAATTAATCAAAAAATTATCAATACTGCAAAAAAAAATAAAATCATTGCATATAGTTCTGATAACCCTGAAGACAGTGACTTTTCAAACCCTGCAATAATTGATTTTGAACATATAATTCAGATTGCAATTTTTACTGGAGGTCGTAGTCCAGCCATGTCAAAGAAAATTAGAATTCAATCAGAGAAAATTTTCAAGAAGATCATCACAAAAGAAGACATTGATCAAATCAAGATTCAACAGATCGCAAGAACTCTAGCAAAAAGTAAAATTGATACTCAAATTAGGAGAAAGATATTCCTGAAAAATATCATGAGTGATAACGAGATTAAACAGTTAATAAAAGACGGGAGGCCCAAACTAGCTGAAAACCGTGTCATCACAATATTGAGGGATTGGAAATGAGTCAAAATATCATTAACGCACGTGTTACTTTTCGTAATTCTCCAATTCACATTTTGGAAAAATTTACCATCAGAGATGTCGAAGGAGCATATTTGCAATTCAAAGAACATTCTGGACTTGATGAATGTGTAATAATTCAAACTTGTAATAGGATAGAATTATTTGGAAAATCAAGAAATTTTGATCAAAACAAAATCAAAAAAACATGGGCATCATTGACAGGATTAGATGAAGAAATGTTTGAGGAAAATTTAGAAATTGATGAAAACAGTAAAGCTTTGCATCATTTGTTAAAACTTACTTCAGGATTAGACTCCATGGTAGTTGGAGAAGAACAAATCATGGGTCAAATAAAAAATTCCATTACCTCTGCAAGGAACACAAAGGCATCAGGTCAACATCTCAACACTCTTTTTGATAAAGCAATTCGAATTGGGACCAGAATAAGAAATTCTAGCGGCATTGGTCAAGGTGGAATTTCAGTAGGATCAATGGCAGTGAAACTAGCTGAAGAAAATATTGATGAGTTAAAATTTAAGAAAATTTTGCTTATTGGAACAGGAGAAGTATCAACGTTAGTTGCAAAATCTCTCCAAAGAAGAGGATACGACTTTGCAGTTACCAGTAGAACTCTGGAAAGGTCACAGACATTTTGTGAAACAATGGGAGGGAACCCAGTAAAATTTGAGAATGTTTTATCTGGATTTGGAAATTATGATGTATTGTTTGTGGCAACTACTGCACCATATTTCTTAGTAACTTTTGATAGAATTACAAATGCTGTTGAAAAAAGAAAAAATGGAATGATGATCTTAGATTTATCAAATCCAAGAACTGTTGATGAAAGGGTGGCAACAATTGGAGGGGTAAAATTGATGAATCTGGACCAGATAGCAGAAATGGTAGAAAAAAACATGGATGCCCGATTAAACAAGGTAAAAACAGTTGAAAATATAATTAATGAGGAAGTAACTGTACTAGAGGCTTCGATGAAAAGACTAGATGCAGAACCACTGGTAAAAGAGGTATTCAAAAACATTGATTCATTGCGCCAAAAAGAATTTGAAAAAGCACTCTCAATGCTAGATGAAAAAGATGAAAGAAAAATCAAAATCATCGAAGAGTTGACCAAAGCGGTGGTAGAGAGTATTGTATCTACACCAATGAATAACATCAGAAAAGCCTCAGAGCAGGGAAAGTCAGATTTATTGGAAGTGGCAAGCAATCTGTTTGACTATAACAAAACAGTGTAAGAATAGACTAGGATTATATTTTACTCGAATGAAAATTTGATATGTCGTTTCCTACTAGACGTCTTCGCAGATTAAGAACTTCTGCCAAAATGAGGGAACTTGTTCAAGAAACGACTCTAAATCCTAGTGATTTGATATGTCCGGTTTTTGTTCAAGAGGATCTAAAGTCCAGAATTAAAGTAGAATCAATGTCAGAAATTGAAAGATTACCATTAGATGACATTAATGATGAAGTTGGAACAATTTCTGATTTGAATATTCCAGCAATTATGTTATTTGGAATTCCAACAAAAAAAGATGATGTAGGAACTTCTGCGTTTGATGAAAATGGAATTGTTCAAAAAGCAATTTCTCAAATCAGATCAAATTTTGGCGATAAGATTGTAATTATGGCAGATGTTTGTTTATGTCAATACACATCAACTGGCCATTGTGGAATTATTCAGGGAGATAAAATTGATAATGATTCAAGCATTAACATATTAGCAAAAATTGCAGTTAGTCAAGCAAAGGCGGGTGTTGATACAGTGTCCCCATCTGCCATGATGGATGGACAGGTTGCTGCAATAAGAACAGCTTTGGATGATGAAGGATTTACAGACGTATCAATAATGTCTCATTCTGCAAAACATCGTTCTTCATTTTATGCACCATTCAGAGATGCAGCAGAGTGTGCACCTAAATTTGGAGACCGAAAAACATACCAAGTTCCATTTACAAATGCCAGAGAAGCAATGATGGAAGTTGAAACTGACATCAATGAGGGAGTAGATATTGTAATGATCAAACCGGCATTATCATATTTGGATTTGATTGCAGAGACTCGGAGACGATTTAATGTACCTGTTGCAGCATATAGTGTTTCAGGAGAATATGCTCTAGTCAAAGGTGCAGCAGCACAAGGATGGGTAAATGAAAAAGACATTACAGAAGAAATACTCTATTCTATCAAAAGAGCAGGCGCAGATATGATTGTGACTTACTTTGCAAAATCAGCAGCAAAATTTCTTCAAAAATCATGAGAAACGACGAAAGATTTGAAATTCAGAGAGCCTTTGATTTACTCCCTCATGTGATAGGTTGTAGTTGGGCTTCAATTTGGTTTAGAATGAATGGAGTCAAAAAACCAACACGAGAAGAATTTCGTGACAAAACAATAGAATATTTTAAAATGATCGAGCCTGTCTTTGACTCTTATCCAAAAGAAGAAAAATTCCAGGTAATCCAAAAATACATTGATTTTAGAAAAAATGACGAAACTCAAAAGGTTATAGATGGATTAAACCCAGAAGTGGAGAAAAGATACGACAGGTATGTAGATTATGGATAGTAACATCATAATTCATTTTTGAGTTCGGATAAGAAGGAATTCAAAACCTTTGTTCGTTTTTTTGCCTCAATTTTAGCAGATTTTGTATTCATCAAGGATTCAAGTTTCAATAATTTTTTATAGAAATGATCCAGAGTCCAGATTTTATCATTTGGGTTTCGAGTTTTGCAAAAAGGATCCTCAATGTTGTAAAAGGGCCTATTCTCAGAGCCTCCCACTGCAAAAACTCTGGCAATGCCTATTGCGCCAATAGCATCTAGCCTATCGGCATCCTGGAGAATTTTACCTTCCAAAGTCTGTGGTGTTTTTCCTCTTGAGAAGCTATGATCACGAATTGAATCAGAAACTATCTGAATTTCTTTTTCTGTAAAATCTAGTTTTTTTAGAATTTTTTTTGCTTCATTAGCACTTTTTAGAGATGACGACTTTGAACGCTTATCTGATTTAGGATAAGAAATAATATCATGAAGTAATACTGCACTAAGAACAAGTTTTTCATTTGCTTTTTCTTTTTTACATAATTTCTGTGCATTTTTGTAAACTCTCATGACGTGGTTAATGTCATGTGCAGGATCATTTTTCATTCTTTGTTTTACTTGCTTTTGAAGTAAATCAATAACTTTCATTCAGAATCTCCAGAGTTTAGGTTTTACAAATTTTAGTTTTCTCTGAGTGATCAAA
Source organism: Nitrososphaerota archaeon (assembly GCA_032125915.1). Taxonomy (GTDB): domain Archaea; phylum Thermoproteota; class Nitrososphaeria; order Nitrososphaerales; family Nitrosopumilaceae; genus Nitrosomaritimum. The sequence continues at coordinate 2,649 of JAQBBT010000183.1, read as the reverse complement.
AGAGACCAATTAATGGAGGCAAAAAAGATAATTGTAACTATTCCAACTGCATCAACTAACAAAATTCCCAGGAGTCTATCTTCAAATATTTCTAAAAAGGGTTTTAAAACAGCATTTCCGAAATATATCATAATTATATACGATAAAACACGACCAAACCAAAATCCTATGTAAATTCCTATATTTTTTGCTCGCATTAATCCATATGTGATGAAGAGCATGTTACTTGGAAGAGGAGTCGCCCCAAAAAGAAATGAAGCAATCACATATCCAAATTTTTTTCTATTGAGATAATTACCAAGAATATCAAGATTAGATTTTTGTTCTTCTCCTACAAATTTCCTAAATAATCCACTAATTTTTTTTAGAACGTATCTTCCAATAGTAGATCCAGTAGCCCCCACCAATGAAAGTAAAACGATATTCAAATTAGGATCAAGAAGGTAAAATGAAGTTAGAACTATCCAACTAGGAGGCATTAGGATAGGAGAAGAATTTACTGCAATCAACACTAGAAAGATTCCAAAATAAGATAATTCTCCGAAAATCTCAAAAATATCTACCATCTTGCTTTCTTTGATCTTAATTATTTTGTTTCTAAACCCTTGGTTTCACTTTCAGTCATGAAAAAATTGGGAAAAGATCGAAAATTATCAAGAAATTATACTAATTTCAAATCATGATCAATGTTTTGTAACATTTTGGAAGGATCATTCAACATCCTTATAAGCAAATTGTGTGTAAAGGATCCCATGTCAGACGTATCTTGGAAATGTTTTAGATGTAATCTATCTTTCAAAGAAGAAGAAGTAGCTAGCCTACACAAAGAAATTTCTAATCACTCAGTATCTAAAGTCAAAACAATCACAGCGTAATTTTGTGAAATTAGGTAATTTTTATAAAATTTAGTGCAGGAGGTGGGATTCGAACCCACGAACTCCTAAGAGAAAGGATTTCCTATTAATGGATCTTGAGTCCTTCTCGGTTGACCGGGCTTCGATACCCCTGCATTGAAATTCTATATGGACCGATATTTTTCAATTTCTATTAGAGATTTTGGTGGAAAAGATAGATTCTACAGACTATTTTTTGATATAATTTTGTGATTTTGTATCAAAACATAAGATTTTATCAATAATTTTGATAAAAATACACATACATAATACTAATACCGCTTGTTGGCTAAAAAATGATTTCAAAGATTTGATAGAAAAGGAACAAAGAACCAATTATTCTTATTAATGAGGATTGTTGATCGGTTAAAATTAATCATAAATTATCATATAAGAAAAATTATTTTCAAAGCTTTTAATTGTGTGAATTATGGTCAAAAATACATGGAAGGATCTCAACCGATTTCACAAGTGAGAAATATGCGAAGTGGAATTAACACAAAAGGTGTCGTAAAGAGTATGGGGGACCCAAGAACAGTCAACCTCAAAAGCGGTGGAACTATCGATGTATGTGATGCAGTAATGAACGATGGGGAAACCGAAAATGATGAAATTAAACTTACTCTATGGGGAGATGACATCAAGGCTGTAAATGTTGGTGACACTATTGTCATTACAAATGGATATACAAATTCATTTAAAGACGAAGTTTCTTTGACCAAAGGAAAATTTGGAAAGATGGAAATCAATCCTTAATAAACAATATTTTTTAAATTATTTTTTTATAATTAAAATTTAAATTTACCACAGATTTTTTTACATTTCAATATACATTAGACATAATGGTAGACCATACAAGAAAATTAAATGGTATAGAATTTAATTATCAGGAAGTTTTTCTAGTTCCTTCACATACTCTTGGACTAGCCTTTCGCTAATCTTGATTAAGTGATTTGCCTCATCGTCATTTAGATGATCTCTACCATCATCTGCTGCATTTTGTACTACAGTATTGATTTCATATGCAAGGGTTTTACTTCCTATATTCAATCCTCTCTATCGCCGCATAGTTTACAGCGAAACCTTACTTAAAGCGGATCCTTTGTCACATGGTTTCTTAACAATCTAAGAATAACGAGAAACCAAGCATAATCAACTACCAAAAGATAGTGAGCAGGACTTGATTTCCCATAAAATTAACATGCATAAAAAAAGAATTTAAAAGAATGTGTGCTGCATTTGAACAATTAATTATTCATAACCCATACCCAGATAACAAAAAAGTTGAACGATCAGAAAATAATAACTATCTATAAAAAATTCCAAGAAGAATTTAAAATAGATGAATCAGATATCATTAATGCTGAAAATTTACATCTTGAACTTCTAGAGAAAAATCCATTCAAGTATGAATCATTTTACTTAATTGCTGCAGTATGCGTTTATGCAATATCACATATGATTCCAAAAAAAATAACTCTTGAAGATATAGAGAAGATATCACATATAAAAAAAGAAGAGATCAAGAAATGCTACAATTTGGTACTTGAAATAGAATAGACTAAGAGTACCAAAAAGAAGAGATTGTTCTCTATAGAATCAACCTAAATTTCAATTAAGAATTAAACAAAAAATATTGTGTTTACTTTTTAGATTTTGATTTTTTAGATGTTTTCTTTGCTGCTTTTCTTTTTGGGGCTGCCTTTTTTGGTGCAGTTCTTTTAGATGTTTTCTTTGCTGCTTTTCTTTTTGGGGC
>JAQBBT010000182.1:0-10958 GCA_032125915.1 Nitrososphaerota archaeon | reverse complement strand
TTATGGGAATGGGAGAACCACTAGCAAATTATTCAGAAACAATTCGAGCTGTTAAATTATTGACACATCCACGTGGTTTTGGAATCGGTCAGAGGAGCATAACCATTTCAACAATAGGAATCATATCAAGTATAGATCAATTAGCAGAAGAAAATCTACAGATTGGACTTGCAATATCTCTTCATTCTCCAAATGATAAATTAAGACAATGGTTGGTCCCAACTGCAGGGACAAATTCTGTAAAGGATTTGATTGATGCAGGGCAACGTTATTTTTTGAAGACAGGTAGACGTGTAACCTTTGAGTATGCATTGATTGAAGGAGTTAATGATTCAATAGAGATTGCAAAAGATCTTGCCTTACTTTTGAAAAATAATGGCTCTCACGTTAATCTCATTCCCCTAAATCCGACTGCAGGTGATTTTGCACGTCCCACAAGAAAAAATGTAATTGAATTTGAAAGAATTCTTTACAATAGTGGAGTTAATTGTACAGTTAGAGTAGAAAAAGGGGCTGAGATATCGGCTGCCTGTGGACAATTACGTACAGATGTTTTGGGCAAATATAATAATAAAAGAAAAGAAATTCAAAAATAATGACTGTAATTTCTGATCAAGATCAAAAAAAACCAATACTGGAGCAATTCAAAGTGACAAGAAATCGCACCCTAGAATTAGTAAAAACACTAGAAAAGGATGACTTTGTGGTTCAAACGGCATTTTACATGAGCCCTCCAAAATGGCATCTAGGTCACGTTAGCTGGATTTATGAGGTGATTTTGAGTAAATTGGATAAAAATTATGAATTTTACTCCAAGGAATATTCGGAATATCTCAATTCCTATTATCAGCAATTTGGAGTTCCCCATGATAAAGGGACAAGGGGAATTATTTCAAGACCCACCATTGACCAAATTTTTCAATACTTTAACAGTATCAATCAAAGAGTAGAACATTTCATTAAATCAAAAGAACTAAACGATGAAGAAATCAGGTTGATTATTACTGGTTTTCACCATGAATGTCAACACCAAGAATTATTGGTTTATGATATACAACATCTGCTAGCAGACCAATATAGACCAGTTAGAAAAAACGAAAAACCAACTCCAGTAGAAATTGAACAAAAATCCATAGATGTCAATGGAGGTATTTACACCATGGGTTTCAATGGAACAAGTTTTTGTTACGATATTGAATTACCTGAACACAAAGTACATCTTAACGATTACAAAATTGATGCCTTCCCGGTTACTAACAAGCAATATCTAGAATTTATTGACGATGGAGGATACGAGACCTACAAGTATTGGCTTTCAGATGGTTGGGAAAAAGTGAAAAAAAATGAATGGGATGCTCCAATGTACTGGGAAAAAAGTAACGGAGACTGGATGATGCGAGATTTTTTAGGACTACGAAAAATAAATCCAAAGGAACCAGTTTGTCATGTCAGCTACTACGAGGCGGATGCGTTTTGTAAATGGGTAGGAAAAAGATTGCCCACCGAGGCCGAATGGGAAAAAGCTGCGTGTTGGAATGAAAGTAAACAGCAAAAAACAATCTTCCCTTGGGGAAATGACCAACCAACGGAAAATAGAGCCAATTTGCTAGAATCTTACCAATGGGGATGTACGGAGATAGGCACCCATCCCGAAGGTGCTAGTCACTACGGATGCCACCAAATGATTGGAGATGTATGGGAATGGACATCATCAGAGTTTATTGGCTATCCAGGATTCAAGTCAGGTTTTGATGAATATAATGACAAATGGTTTTCCAATCAGAAAGTACTGCGAGGAGGATCTTTTGGTACGCCCAAAATGTCCATTAGAGGAAGTTATAGAAACTTCTTTAGATTAGATGAAAGGTGGTTATTTTCAGGATTTCGATGTGTAGAAAATCCATAGAATTATTTTTTTGATACCAAGGTTAACGTATACTGATTATTTTCATCTACCCAGTTTTGTTTAATCACAAAACCAGTGTCATCCATCAGTTTCTTAATTTGAGATATTTTATATTTGTGCGAATATTCAGTGTGTATCAACTCTCCCTGTTTTAATTTTAACGAAAAATTTGCCTTTGAAATAATTACAGATTGGTTAACAATGGATTTCAGATACATCTCCACTCTTTGATCTTTTTCATTATATTTTGCAACATGTTCAAAATCATTCAAAACAAAGTCTGCATCTAATTCATCGTTAATTCGTGACAATACATTGAGATTAAATTTTGCCGTGATTCCTTGAGAATCATCATATGCATCCTCTAAAATTTTTTTATTTTTAACCAAATCTAAACCAATTAAGAAAAGGTCTTCGTTTTTCATTATCGAGTTGATTTTTTGCAAAAAAGTTTTTCCTTCATCAGGAGTAAAATTTCCAAAACTAGAACCCAAAAAAATTATTAAATTTTTTTTATCATCGTATTTTTCAATAAATTCAAGGCCCCCTTCGTATGTGTCAATGATTCCTGTAATTTTGAGGTCTGGGTAGTCTCTTTGAAGTAATTCTGAACTTTCAGTTAGAATTTCAGAGATGTCAATTGGAAAATATTCGATTTTATTGTGAATTTTGGCAAATATATCTAAAATTAGTCGTGTTTTAATTGAAGAGCCACTACCCAGTTCAACTAATCTAAAAGAATCATCCAAATGTTGAGATAATTCAGATCTTAAATTTTTTAAAATTTTAATTTCAGTTCGCGTAGGATAATATTCAGGCAAGTCACAGATTTTTTCAAATAGATTTGAGCCCTTTTTATCATAAAAAAACTTGGGATCAATAGATTTAGAATCCCTGTTCAAACTTGAAAATATTTCATCAGCAAAAGTTTTTTCAATTTTAGTTGAATGTGGTTTAAAATACTGAAGATTATCATCGATTACATATTTTTTATAAGTTAGACTGTCCTGTATCGTTTCATTCAAGTATTAATTCAGTCTTTAATTGACATAAATGCTTTATCCCAAATTTTTAGGCATGATTACAATTTCTTGATATACTTCTAGTTTTTAGAGTATTCGTTGGATGAAATTTTAAAAATTGAGCATTTAAAAAAATATTTTATTAAAAAACAAATGTTTGGTTCCAAAGTTTCGGCAGTAAAAGCAGCAGATGATGTATCTTTTCATCTAAATAAAGGAGAAGTTTTTGTGTTGGCAGGCGAATCAGGATCTGGAAAATCTACGATTGCAAAATTAATTCTTAAATCAATTGTTGCAGATTCAGGTAAAATTATTTTTGATGGTTATGAAATCGGAAATGATAAAAAAAGCTTGGAAAAAATTCGCATGAATTGTCAGATGATTCATCAAGATCCCTATGATTCGATAAACCCACGTATGAAGATACTAGATATCATATCTGAGCCTCTTGAAATTCATAAAATGGGAAATTCAGATTTAAGGAAAAAAAGAGTACTGGAGGTATTAAAAGAGGTAAAGCTTGAGCCTGCAGAAGAAATAATTAAAAAATATCCCCACATGTTATCAGGAGGACAAAGGCAAAGAGTTGTTTTGGCAAGAGCCCTCGCAATAAAACCCAAAGTGATTGTGGCTGATGAGCCTGTATCCATGCTTGATGTGTCAATAAGAGCCGAAATGCTGGAATTAATGCACGAACTGCAAAAAAAATATAAAATTTCATTTATTTACATTACACATGATTTGGCCACTGCGAGATATTTTGGTCAACGTATAGGAATACTATATCTTGGAAAAATTGTAGAGATGGGAAAAATAGATGATGTATTGTTTAAACCCAAGCACCCATACACTCAAGCATTAATTGATGCAATATCTGAGCCTGACCCAGAAAACCTCAACAAGGAAAAAAATATCAGAATAAGAGAACCAACAGAGGCAGATGTTTATGATGGATGTAGATTCAGAGCACGGTGTCCCTATGTAATTGATAAATGTGCAGTAGAACCAGAATTAAAAACAACAGAGAATGAACATGCTTTTGCATGTTATGTAAACATAGATTAAGATGTCTTTACGGAAGGCATTCGTTTATCTTTGTAGGTGACAACATATGAAACTCCATTTTTTGGATACACTCCATAGATGAGTTTTGCTTTATTTACTACAGAGTCTTTTAATGAAACCATTATGAATTGACTTTCTTTTGATCTTTCTTCTAAAATGGATGATAATTTTTCAGCATTTGGTGCATCAAGGTGAGCATCAACTTCGTCAAACAAGTAAAATGGCGATGGTTTTAGTTTTTGTAATGCAAGTACAAATACAATTGCAGCTAATGTTTTTTCACCACCGCTAATCGATGTAGATTCTCTTTTTGGTTTATTTGGGAATTGGATCATATATGAAATGCCAGAATTAAAGATATCATCTTCATTCTGTAATTCAAGCCATGCATTTCCTCCAGTCATCTTATTGAAAATTAGACGAATTTCTTTGTCCACCACATCAAATGCATTCAAGAAAGTCTGGCGCTTGTCTTTTTCAATGCCCTCAATGAATTTTACAATAGAGTTTCTTTCTTCTTCTAAAGAATTTTTACGTGTAGACATCGAACGATATCCATAGGATACCTCAAGATAAGTTTCAGGAGCCTTGGCATTTAGAGCATTTAGCATATTTAATTCGGTAGAAAGACCTTGTACCATAGGCTCAACATCAAATGTTTCCATATTTGCATCAAAACCAAAAGTGGACAACAGTTTTTGTAAGTTAGTTTCGGTTTCACCAAGATCACTTAAATCACGATTTAACGAATCTGACTGTCTTTCCAATGAGCTTGCTTCTTTGGTAAGAGTTTGGTTTTTGTCTGATAAAACTTTCAATTTATCATCATATTCTTTGATTTGACCAATTGATGTCCCAGATGTAGATATTAGTTCTTGTTCTTTTTGTCTTAGTGTTTCAAGAATTTCTTTTTTTAATTTTTTTTCTTGTTCTAGAGTTTGAATTTTGTTTTTTAATTCTAGACTTTGAAAAACTAAAGATGATTCTTCTTCATGTAGATTTTTAGATTGAGATGTTGACCGATTTGCTTCGGACTCTACTTCTGCCAATTGTGACGACTTGTCCCTATATTCATTCATTATCGCAGTATGTAATTTTTCAATTTCAGATTTTTTGGAATTCATTTTAGTTAATTCACTTGAAATACGTGTCTGTTCTCCACTTGCATAGTTTTCTTCAACAATTGAAATTCGATCAATTAGTGAGTCCACATGAGATTCAATTGTAGATAATTCTGCAGACAGTGTTTTATTTTTTAATCTTAGTTCTGTTATTCTATCTATTAATTGAGATTTAATTTTATTTGCAGAGAAGATTCTTGATTTTAGATTAGAATAATTTTCATCAGCAGATGATAATGCTTTGTCTGAGAGGGATAATCGGTCAGAGTGATTTTGTATAGATATTTCAATTTTTTTAACAGTGTTTTTTTTCTTTAAAATATATTTTTTAAGTAAATTTATGGATTGTAATAATCCATCAATAGACGAACTAAGAGAAATAATTTTTGTGAGTTTTGAAATTTTTGAATTAATATCAATTACAACACCACCACCCTTTGCTTCAAAAAATTCACCATCTAATGTGACTGTTTTATAGCCAGATTTTGAGATAGAGTAGGCAGATTCTCGGGAATTTGTAAGAACCACATTTCCAAACAGGAACGTTTTGAGGGCAGAATACTCAGAACTACATGTAACATAATCTGAAAGTACCCCGACAACTCCAGGATGTTTTGGTAAATCCAACTTAAAGTGAGGAATGGCATCTAGAGGAATGATTTTTAATTTTGGGAGATTTTTAGAGCGAGCAGCCTCGGCAATGCCAAGTAGTGTTGCAAAGTCTTTTACAACAATTGCCTTAATCCAATCAGAGCTTGCAGCTAAAACCGAGCGTTCATACTGTTTTTCCCAGGAGATCATTTCATAAACTAGCCCCTCTACTCCAAGCTTTTCTGCATCTTCTTTTAGCTTTGCAACAGTATAGTCCTCATGCATTATACCTTTAACAGTGTTAATTTTTGTTTCATATTGAGCAGCAGCTTTGCTTGATTTTTCAAGAATCAGGTTTAGTTCTTCAGAGTCTGTTATGATTTTAGATTTTTTCAAATTTAGTTTTGAAATTCTTGTTTTTAATTCTGTGATTGATGCCTTATGATTATTAATTATAGAACCAAGCTTGGTTTCCAACTCAGAAAGTTTTGTGATGTCTTGTTCCATTTCGAATAATCTATTAGAATTTGAAGTAACTTTGATTTCAGACTCTTCTTTTTCATTTTGAATTTTTGATAGATTTAATTTTGTGGAGTTTAGTTGTACAGTTAAATTTTTTATTTTGTTGTCAATTTCTAGTTTTTTAGAAGATGCCAGAGATTGCTCATCAAGTATTTTGTCTCGAATTGAATCAATCCCATGCATATCGTCGTTAACTTTTTTAATTTTTATGTTAGTTTCGTTTATGGAATCTTTAATTTGAGATATTTTTGATTCGATGTTATTTCTAGAATTTAAAATAACTTCTAATTCATTTTTGATTTCTGGAATTCTAGAATCAATTTGCTCAAGTCTTTTAGTTGATGCAACAATTCCACTGTTGTACACCTCATATTGCTGCATTGCTTGGCTTAGATCAGAATCAATGGTTGCTTTGGCTTGATTATATTCATCAGCTTCTTGCATTAAATTGGACTTTTGAGAATCTAAGTCACCGATTTCTTTTCTAATTTGTGTTCTTTCATCTTCAGAAATTTTAAATTTAGATGATATATCTCGCAAAGAAAATTCTTTTGAAGTTTTTTCGGTTAGTACCACCTTCATTTTATTTGCCGCATTAATAGCATTATAGCGATTAAGTTCTCGTTGTAAGATATCACTTCGTAGTTTTTGGTTTCGTTCTTCTTCTAATTCATCAATTCTCTTTTTAATTTCACCCATCTTTGCAAGAGCTATCTCAAGTCTCCTATCTGCATCATCAAGTTGTTTTAGGGATTCTAATTTTTTTTCATCAAAATATGACAAGCCAACCAAATCTTCGATTGTTTTTCTTTTTTCTTCGGATGTAAACTCAGAAATTCTTGTAACTGTTCCTTGCTGGACGGCATTTAATTGTCCCAGTCCAGCATTGGCCACATCCAAAAGATCCAAAATATGACTTCGATTTGTTTTCTTTTTGTTAAGATAGTAAGTATTCTCACCCTTATCATCCATTTCCCTTGTAATTTCAACAGTGTCAAAATCTACAGGAATTTTTCTATCAGAATTATCAAAGTGAACACTAGATCTTGCCATTTTAGGTCCATGTCTATTTCCTTCGATATCATGAATTAGAGATCTAAGCTTATCAACACGCATTATCTTTGGTTTGTTTTCTCCCATTGCAAAGATTATTGCATCTAAAATGTTGCTTTTACCTGAACCATTTGGTCCAGATATAGAGATTAATCCGGGTTCAAAGAGTACGGTGGTATTCTTAAATCCAAATGATTTGAATCCAAAGATCTCCACTTTTTTAATGTGTACCAATTAGTACATTTTTCTAATTTGGTCGCATAATCGATGCTTAACAAGTTTAGTTGACATAATTGAGTAATTTTTCTTGTTGTACTATCAATTTTTTCGTAAGGGTGAAAATCGTTTCCTTGAAAATATTAAATCCACATAGAAGATAGCCACGCTTTTTAGGCATAGAAGATAAAAAACATCACATTATAAGTTGAAATGAAAAAAAATTGTAGAGTATGAGTTAGATCCTAAACAAAGTTCAGACAAATACGAAAAACAAACTATGCGCTAATAAGATAAAATAGAAATTGTCTTATTTATTTTCATTAATAAAATCTACAATGGACATTATCTGGCCCATTCCAATCAATCTACCATAACTTCTTTTTTGGTCTTTAACAGGAGTGTTATCTGTGCTGATGAAAAGAATATGTTCTTCATCTAATGGAATTGTAATTCTCTTAATTTTTTCATATGCTGTAATTGTGTACATTCCTCTACCAGTACCATTTCCAGAAAGATCTGCTCTAGCATTCCAAGATTCTGATGCTCTTTTTATTGATGCTTTGGTTTCCTCAATGGGAATGATGTTGGTTACATTATCTCTCTGACTGTGCCATTTTATTTCTCCTTCATGTGTACATACTGCAGTAAATCTAATGAGCGGGCTAAATTCCATTAACATGTTTAATAGTTGCTCATGTTTTTCCATTTCTATTAATATAACAGAATAAGACCTATTTAAAATTTGGGTTTCAAAACCAATGACAACCATTTATTACCACTTATCACCAATTATGCCAAATTCAAATCTATTCGGCATACCAGTAGAAAATCAACAAAAGCAATTATTATAATTTTAAAAATTTTAAGATGTATAGACAAAATAATTAATTAAAAAAGAGGATTTAGGGTCAAAATATGAATAATCCAGACCCGAACATATAGAACCAATAAAGAGGGAAATACCAGAATTTCAAAATTTGAAAAGAATAGAAAAATAAAATTTTCAGATTCTAAAAAATTTAAATGGTTATTTTCCAGCTACAAAGCTTTCACAATCTTCTTTTGCTTTTACATCAGACATTTGTTTAATAGGATGTTTCATCAAATATGCACTGGCAGGTATAATTGGACCACCCACGCCTCTATCAAGAGCGATTTTTGCTAATCTAACTGCATCAATAACAATTCCTGCAGAGTTTGCCTTGTCATCTACTTCAAGGCGGACTTCCATATTGTAGGGAATGTTTGCCCACTGTCTCCCTTCAATTCGCATAAACATTAATTTGGTATTACCCAAAAATGGAATGAAATCAGATGGACCCACATAGATTTGATCATCATCAAGTCTTTCAGAAAGTTGACTTTGAACACTTTCTGTTTTAGAGATTCGTTTAGAAACGAGTCTATCTTGTTCTTTCATGTTTAGAAAGTCAGTGTTTCCACCAACGTTGATTTGATATGTTTTCTCAATTTTAGTTCCACGGTCACTACATAATTTAGCAAGCGTTCTATGAACAATAGTTGCACCAACCTGTCCTTTAATGTCATCACCAATTACTGGAATGTTTTTCTCTTCAAACTTTTTGGCCCATTTTTCATCAGATGCTATGAATGAAGGAATGCAATTTACAAAAGCAGTATGAGTGTCAAGGCAAATTTGTGCCCAAAACGCAGTTACCTTATCAGAACCCACTGGTAAGTAAGAGACTAGAATTTCAGCCCCAGTTTCTTTGAGGATTGCTTTGGCTTCTTCAGCTAGTTGCTCATCAGTTTTTGTAGTTTGAATTGGTTTTATTCTATTTTCCACCCATACTCCAACACCATCTAAGGCAGGGCTTTCGTAAACTTTGGCATCAGTTTTTGGCATAGAGTCCTTTGGGATCCAATCAACCATGTTGGGATACTCGTAAATTGCCTCATTGATTGATTTGCCAATTTTATTTGCCCCAACATCAAAACCACATACAAAATCAACATCATGTATCCCATATCCTGCTAATTTATCGTGAATTATACCTGTAACTTCTTGGGAAGGGTTTTGTTTGTAAAATTCTATACCTTGAATTAATCCTGCAAAACAATTACCAATTCCTACTAAACCAACTTTGATTCTCCCTGCCATTCGAAATGTTGTGTTATTTGGCGGGTTTAAAGTTTTCTTAAAAAGAATATTCAATTAAGATTTCAAAGGCAGAATTTTATACTTGACGTCAAAAACCAAACCATGCTAAATCCAGGTCGCCCTGTTAAAGATATTGAAATTAATTCAGATACAACTATGGAGAAAATATTTGAAGAACTGTCCACATCAGGAGGGTTTGAAGCAGTAAATCTTGCAGATGGATTAGAAATTTTATCAGAAATGATTCAGGATGAAAAATGTGTAAAATTTATTTCGTTTGTAGGAGCTGTGATTTCAACAGGTCTTCGCGGAATTATCAAAGACATGATAAAAAATAATTGGTTTAATGTTGCAATCACTACTTGCGGAGCACTAGATCATGACATTGCCCGACATTATTCAAATTACAAAGAAGGATCTTTTACCATGGATGATAGGGAATTGGCAGACCAAAATATTCACAGATTAGGAAACATTTTGGTTCCAATGGAAAGTTATGGACCACTAATAGAAGAAAAAATGCAAGAATTTCTAGAAGAGGAATATCAAAAAGGAGTAAAAGAAATGTCGTCAGCTGACATTTGCAAAATGATAGGGCATCATTTAGGCGAGGACTCTTTTCTTCATTGGGCTTTTAAAAATAATGTAGATGTGATAGTCCCCGGAATAATGGATGGTGCTGTAGGAAGTCAAATCTGGATGTTTACACAAAAACATAGTGATTTTAAATTAAATTTAATTGAAGATGCTAATTTATTATCAGGAATAATCTTCAAGGCCGAAAAATCAGGTGCATTAATGATTGGTGGTGGGATATCCAAACACCACACCCTATGGTGGAATCAGTATAGAGAAGGATTAGATTATGCACTATACATTACAACTGCTCAAGAGTTTGATGGAAGTTTAAGCGGTGCTCTGGTAAGAGAGGCAATCTCTTGGGGAAAAGTCACACAAAAAGCAAGAGAAACTACATTACATGCAGAGGTAACCACAATTTTACCATTCATTTATGCTGCATTGGTTTCAAAATTAAAAAAATAATTTTTCTTAATTTTGATAAAAATTATCGCATCAAATTACATTAGATAATAAATTATTTTAATTTTCTAAAAGGTTGAAAAACATGTGTAAATGAAAACATATTGATTTAGTTTTATTTTTCTTCAGGGTCTTTTGTTTTATCTCTAACACTTTTCATTATGCAGAACTTACGTAATGTGTTCATTATTCCCATAGAGGTTTTAAACCATGAATGAACTTAAGGCTTTAGGGAAACATGGCATAGAGTCCACTGTCAATCATCCTCAAAAATAATTTCAAATCTAAAGAATGCC
>JAQBBT010000181.1:0-3478 GCA_032125915.1 Nitrososphaerota archaeon | reverse complement strand
CAGTAATAATCTTCTTTTCCTTGAGATGTGAATGTAAACTCGAAGGAATCTCCTGCTGCAATTATGCTTGAGTCAAATACTCCATTTGGACCTTCTTGTGAATTGCCTGATGTAGATGTGTGCATGGTGCTATCCTCGTTTACCCACAGAACTGTTGCTCCAACGGGTATTTGGAGTGTTTTGGGGTCGTAGTAAACTTGACCTTCTTTTTTAATTCCTGCGCCTTCTGGCATTATTACTTTAACTGGTTCTTTTGGTTCTTCTATGATTAATTTAGATTTCATAAAGGGATGTACAATACAATAGTATGCATACTCTCCAATCTCTAATTCACTAGTATCAAGTTGGAATGTTTCTCCTTCACTTAGTAAACCAGAATCAAATGTTTCCCCTACATCTACAGAACTTGTAACAGTATGTGCAAAGGAATCTTCATTTATCCATTCAACGGTATACCCTTTTGGAACATAAGATACGTCTGGATCATAATCTGGATTACCTTGTACTGCTGAATTTACTAAAATTGTAATTGGAAATATTGGACCTGTTGGTTCGATAGATGTTTCTTCTACTATTATTTCCTCTGTAATCATGTAAGTATCAGGGCTGACAAATCCAAAGGCTACAAATGTAACAATTCCTGTAATGGATGCTAATGCTATAATTGCTCCAAGTGGTTTTACACGTGTTGGCATTTTTGCTGCAACATATGCAATTACAATTGCTGGTAATGCAATTGCAATCAAAATACCAGCTAGGATGTTTACAGATTCAATCGTATTCATTGTTAATGAAAACATGCCAAATCCAAGGGCGATTGAAAGAACTACCAAGGTTGTAGCTTTTGCTCTATTGCTAGTTGAGATGCCTCCATCTAATATTCCTGCACCTAAGAAAATTAATCCAACAAACATAGTTAGACCTGTAAGAGCATGCATTCCATCGATGAATGTATGTGCCAAACCCAAATAGGAAATAGTCACTCCTGCCAAACCTATGGCTGTTAATCCCATACCTGGCATCATGAGGTCCCAGTTACTCATTCATGCTAGCTGGTAGGAGTGAGATACTTATTCCTTTTGAAAGACCATAGATCATCAAAGTCGAAGAAATTAAATGGCTTTGGAAGATGGGAGAGTGAGATTGGGCTTTAATGAAATAGTAGAGGTATCAAAACCACGTATTATTGTACTCTTGGTAATTACTGCAGTTACCTCCATGTATGCTGCAAGCAAACTAGTGGGTCCTGAATTGGATAATTTTGGTCTTTTGCATATTATAGTGGCAGGAGCACTTGCATCTGCAGGATCTAGTGCGCTAAACCATTACTATGACCGAGATATAGATCCAAAAATGAATCGAACCAGGCAAAGACCAATCCCATCTGGAAGAATAACGGCATCTAAAGTTTTAATTTATGGTTTGGTAGTAAGTTGCATTTCAGTGATTTATGGTTATTTTGCATTAAATCCGGCAACTGCATTTTTTATTGCTTTGGGAATATTTTCATACGTTATAATTTACACTGCTTGGCTTAAGCGACTTAATCCATCAAACATTGTTATTGGTGGTATTGCTGGCAGTGCCGCAGCTTGGGCAGGGTGGTCAGCTGCTACTGGGTCTATGGACTTGTTGGGATTTTTAATAGGATTTTTGGTTTTTGTTTGGACTCCATCTCACTTTTGGTGTCTTGCGATGAAAATTAAAGATGAATATGCCCAAGCCAATGTTCCAATGCTTCCAGTAGTAATAGGAATGCAAAGAACATCGAAATACATTTTAGCAAACACTTTGATTTTACTTCCTTACTCTTTGATGCTCTCGGCTTTTGGCATGGGGATTATTTACTTTATAATTGCAGCCGCATCTGGTGGCTTGATGCTGGCATATCATTACAAACTTACTAAAAATCCCACTTCTGAATTTGCATGGAAAGCATACAAGGTAACTGCTCCATACCTTACAATAATTTTTGTGGCAGTTGCATTAGATGCTGCATTTCATTTTCCATTATTTTAGAATTTGATTATTTTTCCAAGCCTGGAAAACTAGCCTCGTAATCTTTTTCCATTATTTCTTTATTTTGTTCTTCGATTACATCTATCTCTTCTTGTATAATTATCACTTCGATCCTTCTGGTATCTTTTGTAATCCATGAAACACTGATCAAACCCAAAATTTCTAGGTCAAGGAGCAATTTGTTGAACTTGTCTTCCGTAATGATAATTCCGTCTTTAGATAAAGATTTGAATAATTCAGAATCTGTAATGGATCTTGCTTCCTTTATTTTTTCAAATACTGTATTTTTTATTGGCATTGTCATGATTAACCGTAAAATGATCTATCTTTTGATTTTGGAACTACGTTAGATATACTTTCTCTTACGTTGTTGTACCATTGGTCTACTTCTTTTGTAATTGATGCTCTTACTTGTTTCACACTATTTGCAAAGTCTCTACTTGAAATTTTTCCTGAATTATTCCTCATTGCCAGAATTGCTGCCTCTCTGCACAATGCAGCCAAATCTGCTCCCGAGTAATTCTGTGTTGCAACTGCAATTTCTTGAAGTTTTACATCTTTATCAAGAGGCATTTTTGCAGTCAATATTTTGATAATCTCTAATCTTCCTTTCTCATCAGGGGGTGGAACATATAGTACCAAGTCCAGCCTTCCGGTTCTGAGCAAAGAATTATCTAAAACATCTGGTCTGTTAGTTATTCCAACAACTACGACTCGTGATGAAGTACCTTCTTCAATTTCCGTTAATAATTGACTAAGTACTGTTTCGCTAACTCCCCCTTCTCCGGTTTTTGAGCGAACAAGCGAATCTAATTCATCAAAAATTACAACGCATGGGGACGATGCCTTTGCCTTTCTAAATATCTCCCTTATTCCTTTTTCAGATTCTCCTACCCACTTAGATAATAATTCAGGTCCTTTGACCAAGATCATGTTTGCTCCGCTTTCAGTAGCTAATGCTCTTGCAATCATTGTCTTTCCGCAACCCGGAGGGCCATAGATTAACGCTCCCTTGGGGGGGTTTGATTCCCATTTTTGTAAATTTCGTCGGATCTTTCATTGCAGCAATTAGATTATCTTTTAATGCCTCTTTGATGTCATCTAGTCCACCAACGTCTTGCCACCAAACTTTTGATCTTTCAACATAAAATTCCCTCATAGCTGTGGGGACAACATCTTGCATTGCATCGTAAAAGTCAATATGTTTAATCTGCATTGATTGTAATACTTCAGAAGGAATTTTTTCTGTTTCAAGATCAATTTCTGGAAGATATCTTCTAATTGATTTTAGAGCAGCTTCTCTACAAAGTGATTTGATATCTGCACCAGTATACCCATGTAATTCTGATGACAAATCTTTAAGATCAATGTCGTCACTTAATGGCATTCCTCTAGTGTGAATTTCAAGAATCTCTAGTCTTCCATCTTCATTGGGAACTGAAATCTCAAATTCTCTATC
>JAQBBT010000180.1:0-8509 GCA_032125915.1 Nitrososphaerota archaeon | reverse complement strand
TTGATAGTTTTGTTGTTTCTTAATCGTAGTAAAACGGATTTATTTTTACTATTACTCATCAATGTAGATATCTCGTCAGACACTTCTTTCACCTGATTTTTTATTTTTTCTTACTGACTTGCATGTACAAATCAACTGTTCCACTTCCAATTGGGATATTACTTCCAACAATTACATTTTCAGTAATTCCTTTTAGTTGTTCAATTTCGCCAGCCAAGGCAGCATGAGCTATAGTAGGTACTGTGATTTCAAAGGCAGCTCTTGCAAGAACACTATCCTTAGTTCCAGCAATTCCATGTCGTCCAATTTGTTGCATGTATCCTTTTGAACACATCAAATCAGATACCAACATAATGTATCTATTATCAACCTCCAATCCCTGATCACCCAAAGTATGATTTAGTTCAGCAATCAAAGCATTTCTAGATGCCTCAATTCCCAAGGTACCTGCAATCTCAAAAACGTTATTTGTTCGGACATTTTTCCTATCAATTCCTTTGACCTCAAGTACTTTAGCCATATTAGAACCAGTTGTCTGAATTACCCATTCATCATCTTTTTGAACCAAAGTTACACGTGCAATGTCAGGAACCCCTTTAACTGTAGAATTGAGAACCTTGTTTCTAATTGCTATAACTGTTGGGGCATCTGATTCTTCAACCAATTTTAGAGTGATTAATTCTCCTACTATTTCCATCTTGAATTTTTTGTTGGATTGTAATGCAATCTCAATTTCTCCAATACCACATCCTCTGTTTTTTAATTTTTTTGGGCTAAAAATAAGTCTGATTTCAGTATTGTAATCAGTTTCACTATCTTCAATTAAATCAGAAATCTTTGTTTGTAGAACATTCCTTGCAACCTCAATGGCTTTTTCTCTTGAATTTTTTGATTCCTCATCTAGGTAAATATCCATGGTTGGAGTAACTGGTTTCTTTCTTGCATCAACTAACTCTATTAGTCTTGGAAGACCCAAAGTAACGTTTCTTTCTTTAATTCCTGCAAAGTGAAAAGTTCTCAAGGTCATTTGAGTACCAGGCTCACCAATTGATTGAGCAGTAACAATTCCTACGGCTTGGCCAGGTTCGACTTGAGCTTGGTTGTACAAAAGTAGTCCTTTTTTACCAACAAGTGTTACACCTTCTTTGCTTAGTTTTGAGTCAAGAAGACCTTCAGTTACGAGTTGTTTTAATCGCGGATTGAATGTTTTTGTATATTTTTTGGAAACTTCTTCAATCTCGTCTTTTGTTGCTTTCTTTCCTGAATCAATAAGGGTTTGAGACTCAATTAATCTAGTGACATTAAAAGCCTCACCATGATCACTTTTTGCAACATCAATTCCATCCTCCCCATACAAAAATTGAACAATGTGTCCGTGTGGATCTCTAACTGTTCCATCATATTCTAATCTGATATGTTCTAAAGCATTAATCAACCTACGCTGCATGTATCCACTTTGTTGAGTTCTAACTGCAGTATCTACTAGTCCTTCTCTCCCTCCCATGGCATGGAAGTAAAACTCTAGAGTAGACAAGCCCTCTCTATAATTTGATTTTACAAATCCTTTTGCGTCAGGATTTTTATCATTTTCTTGATAGTGTGTGAGAGCGCGATTATGATAACCAGAATGTAATCTATTTCCTCGTCTTGATTGTTGTCCCAAAGCACCTGCCATCTGTCCAATGTTTAGAGAAGAACCTCTCGCCCCAGTTGTTGCCATTATTCTTCCTGCATTGGTGTGGTCTAACGATTTATCAGCAGTGTTTCCTGCCTTATCTCTTGCTTTACCTAGTTCGTTTACAATGTATGCCTCCAAAGCTTCTTCAGGTTTCATACCTCGAGTTAGTTTTAGAGTACCCTTTTCATATTGAGAAGTTAAATCAGAAATTATATCATATGTTTCCTGAATGTCATCTAGAATTTGTTGTTTTTCTTTTTCAGGAACTTCCAAGTCTGAATAGCCATAACTAAATCCATAATGAGTAATGTATTGTTTGACCATAATTAAAATTGAATTTAAAAAGGATTTTCCTGCTGCGTTTCCATAATCTTTTGTTATTCTATGCAAAACACTTTCTGGTTCTTCAGCACCTATTGAGGCCTTGTCAATTACACCACTAATTAGTTCACCTTGTTTAATTACAACATCTTTTGGAGCTCCGTTTGTTCCCTTTGACCATTTTGATGTAATTACATAATTGAAGTCTTTTGGCAAGAATAGTGAGAACAGTTGTTTTCCAGTATATGCTGGACCATCTTTTGTTTTTGTGCCAGGTTTTGGTAATTGTCCAGAATACGCACCTAGCATTGCAAGATTTGAAAATTCTTGAACTGACAAAACAGTATCATCCTTGGTGAGAAGATATGCTCCTGTAACAAAGTCTCTCAAAGCACCAATAATTGGGCCGCCATATCTTGGAGAGATTAGTTGGTCTTGAACTCTCATTAGCAAAATTGCCTCAGCTCTAGCTTCTTCGCTTTGAGGTACATGTAAGTTCATTTCATCACCATCAAAATCTGCGTTATATGGTGGACATACTGATGGATGTAATCTAAAAGTTCGTCCTGGCAATACCCTGACATAATGTGCCATTATGGACATTTGGTGAAGTGAGGGTTGTCTGTTAAACATGACTATATCGCCATTAGCAAGATGTCGCTCTATTAGATATCCAATTTCAAGAGTCTCAGCAATAATTGAACGGTCTTCAACAAAATCAAGTCTAATTTTTACTCCATCTGGCCTAACAATATAATTTACACCTGGAAATTTATGTGGACCATTAATTACTAGTTGTCTCATTCTATCAATATTCCATTCAGTTACAATCTCAGGAATTGTTAGCTTCATTGCAATTTGCTCTGGAACTCCTACTTCAGATAAATCCAAGTTCGGATCAGGAGAGATGACAGTTCTGCTTGAAAAGTCCACTCTCTTTCCAGATAATGATCCTCTAAATCTTCCCTCTTTTCCTTTGAGTCTCTGAGTTAATGTTTTTAGTGGTCGTCCAGAACGATGATGAGCTTGAGGAATACCAGAAACTTCGTTATCAAAATAGGTAGTAGCATGATATTGCAACAAGTCTACTAAATCTTGAACTATGAGAGGTGGGGTTCCAGCTTCTTTACTCTCTTTAAGTCGTTGATTAACCCTGATGATATCTACCATCTTGTGTGTTAAATCGTCTTCTGATCTGATTCCAGTTTCAAGAATAATAGATGGTCTAACTGTAACTGGAGCTACAGGCATTACTTGTAAAATAAACCACTCAGGTCTTGCAGTTACAGGATCATAATGCAAAAGACTTAGATCAGCGTCAGTGATTTGAGAAAATCTTTCTCTGATCGTAATTGGAAGTAGCCTATGTTCCCCTATCTCTGTTTTTTCAACAAAGATAGTTGGTTTCGTAAATATTAACTCATATTGTGTTTTCCCACAATGTGGACACTCTTTTGATTTCTTTGCTTTTTCTATGATTTGTTCTGGAATACGTTTTTCTGAAAATACTGTATAAGCCAAATGTTTATCTTTGATTTCTTGTAATTCATTCAAATCTTCTTGAGGAACTCTTAGTCTTGCACAAGAGCGACAGGTGGATTGTAAGAGTTTATGGATGTTATCTATAAACGCAATATGTAAAATAGGTTCTGCAAGTTCTATATGTCCAAAGTGTCCAGGGCATCTTGCAGCAGTATTCCCACAAGTAAGACATTTTTGTCCAGGCTCTAATGTTCCTAATCGCCCATCCATCAGTCCACCTTGAACAGGCATTCCATCTTCATCATATGTTTCAGGTGCGGTGATTTCAGAAACAGAGTATTTCCTAATTTCAGTAGGAGACCAAACAGAAAATTTTATCCCATCAATTGATTTGATTGATTGAACAGACATTATACTTTCTCCTTTATCAATAATCTAGGAGCTATATTCAAACTTTGCATCTCTTGTAACAATAATTTGAAAGCATATGCTACAGTAACAGATGATACTTTAGCTTTATCACCACAAACTCTGCAAACATATTTTCTTTGTTTAACATCATGATAAGCAACTAGTCCACATCTTTCACAAACAAAGACATCGGATTTATCAGATTCATCTAACAACCTATCTTTTAGAATCATAGATGCACCATAAGCAATAAGACAATCTCGTTCCATCTCACCAAATCTTAAACCACCGCCCCTAGCTCTTCCTTCAGTTGGTTGTTTGGTTAACATTTGGACTTGGCCACGAGCTCTGGCATGTATTTTATCTGCAACCATATGATGTAATTTTTGATAATAAACAACTCCAATGAAAACTTCAACTGGAAATGATTTTCCACTTCTTCCATCATACATTATTTCTTTTCCAGAATATTTGAAACCTGCAGCATCCAAAACTGGTTTTACTTCTTCAATTTTTTCACCGACAAACGCAGAACCATCAAACTGACTTCCTCTCAAAGCACCTGCTTTTCCACAGATGGATTCCATCATCATCCCTACTGTCATTCTAGATGGGAATGCATGAGGATTGATAAGAACATCAGGGGATATGCCATCTACGGTGTACGGCAAGTCTTCTGCTTTAGCTAAAATACCAAGAACACCTTTTTGTCCGTGTCTTGAGGCAAATTTATCGCCAATCTCAGGAATTCTCATATCCCTTGCACGAATTTTATACATTTTACCTCCTTCGTTGGATTGTGTCATTACAACAGTATCAATAACTCCTGTCTCTGATGGCCTTACACCAATTGAAGTATCACGTCGATAAGGACCTGTTGATTCAAATTCTCTATATTCTTCCATGAATCTTGGAGGACTGGTTTTTCCAATTAGGATGTCACCCCCCTTAACAGTTGCTTCATTAGCTACCACCCCATCTTCTTCTAAAAGCCTATAGGCTTTTTCACCCTTGTATCCTCTAATGTTATCTTCAGCATTTGGAATTTCGAAACTATCACGCATTCCACCAGGGTATTGTTTTGCTTCTGCATCATAAACTCTAAAGAAAAACGTTCTTCCTAAACCTCTATCAACTGAAGACTGGCTCAAAACAATCGCATCTTCAATATTGTAACCATCAAAAGGTAAAACAGCAACAACACAGTTTTGACCAGCAGGTCTGTCTTCCAATCCAAGTAATTTCATGGCTTTCGTATTAACCATAGGAGTTTGTGGATAAAGCATCAAGTGTTGCCTTACATACGTACTTGTGTTCATCATTGGTGTTGAAAATCCTAAACTTTGTTTTGCCATTGCAGATTCATATGTATTTCTTGGAGATTGGTTATGTTCTGGATATGGTATGATTGATGCTCCTGCACCAAGAATTGATGGTGGGAATACTTCTAGGTGAGTATGTTTCTTGGCATTTTTTTCATCTAATGTGACATAACAATTTTCCTCTTCGTTGGCATCAATTAATTCAAGTATGCCCATTCGTAACAGATCATTCCATGAAAGTAGTTTTTTCGATACCTTCTCTAAGAGCTCTTGAGTAAGTAATGACTTATTATCTTTAATAATTATTAATGGTCTTAAAACACGACCTGCATTACAATTAACATAGAGTCTTTTCGTTGCACCCTCTTTGTCTGATTGGTGAAATGAAATTCCTACATGAGGATGAATCTTTGAAGTTCGTCGTAATTCTCTAAGAGATTCAGCTAATTGGCCACCGTCTTTGAAATATCCAATAAGACGACCGTCAACAAATATTCTAGTTCCATCTTTTTTCAAGTCGTCTTTTGCATCAAAGAAATGGACAGTGCCCAAATCGTATAGTTTTTCAACAATTTCTTCGGATGGAATATTTACTGAAATAATTCCTGATAGCGCGAGATTTTTTACTAGACCACAATTGGAACCTTCAGGAGTTTCACTTGGACATATTCTTCCAAAGTGTGTTGCGTGCAAGTCTCTTGCTTCAAAGTTTGGTTGTGTTCTACTTAATGGAGATTGAATTCGTCTTAAATGGCTAATTGTTGACAGATAATTTGTTCTATCAAGAAGTTGAGTTACACCAACTCGCCCTCGTCCCCAGTTTCCCGTGGCAATGGCATTGTTTAATTTATCACTAATAATTCCTGGACGAATTGCAGCAGCTACTGCATTTATCCCTCTTTTTTGACCCGATCTCTCTAATTGATATTTCATATCTCTAACTAAGTTTCTAAAAGCAGTTCTGAAAAGATCTGCCAACATTTGTCCGGCAAATTTTATGACTTTATTACCATAATGATCTTTATCATCTGGATAAATCCACCCTAGTTTTAATTCAAGTAGTTTGCATGCAGCCTCTCCCAAAAATTGTGCTTTTTCTTTTCTATTTTCTGGATGTTTTCCTAAGTGAGGTAAAAGTCCCCAATCCAAAAGAGTCTCAGCACGTTTAATCTGAAATTCCTCTAACATTCCAGGAGCGATTCTTTTACTGATATAAACAATTGAATCCTTTGAAGTAGGAACATCAGCCGCCTTTTCAAAAGATCCTTCCAATTCATCTTGAACTTCCTCAACAAGTGAAACTGTTGCAGCCGCTTCTTTATCGGATTCTAATCCAAGTGCTCTCATCAAAATTACAACTGGAATGTCTACGGGTGAGCCAGGAATTCTAGCTACAATAAGTCCATCATTTTTCATAACTAATTCTAATTTTGCACGATAGCCAACAATTGATGAATATACTTTAGCTTTGAAAACAATATTCCCCCCCACCGTTTCTCTATCGACAATTATTTTGTTGTATGAAAGATCTTCTAATCCAACTATTACCCTTTCAGAACCGTTGATGATAAAGTAGCCACCAGGATCATTGGGATCTTCTCCGTGTTCAATTAATTTTTGAGACGAAAAATTATTCAGAATACATGCGTTTGATTTTGCCATAACTGGAACATCACCAATGTGCACAAATCTAGATTCTAAAATTTTGCCATCTTCTATTACACTTGCCTCCATCATTACAGGAGCACAGTATGAAACATTTCGAAGTCTTGCCTCTGCAGGAGTGATGTGAGTTATAGAGCCATCAAGCTCCATCATTCTTGGTTGCTGAAGTTTTACTTTTCCTAATTGAATCTTGTATGGGTATTCTGCATTTTCAATTTCTATTTGCCCCACTTCGTTAATTATACTCTGAAGACCTCGTTCCAAAAACTCGTCAAATGAATTAAGATGTTGTCTGGCAATTCCTTCTCTTTTTAATATATCCTGAATTATAGGCCAACGCTTAGTTGAGGGATCTACCATCTAAATTTCCACCACGTATCTATAGTAAAGGCTCTCACCTGCAGTTGGGCTTTTTCTTGTGATTTTTATCATATCACCAGGTTTCACACCAAGTCCTAAGATTGCAGGATCATTTACAAAAATTAATGGTAATTCAGTTGGTTTACAATTGTATTTTTTTAAAATTTCTTCAGCTTCTTTTTTAGTCATTATTTCATGTTTGGGAACATAAACATGATCAGGTACAAGAATTTGGTTTTTCTTAGTTGCCATTTTTCATACCTCCACGAACAACATTAGATGTAACGATAAATAATACACACAAACTGTCAAAAATTCGCTTTCAGGTTAATATATATCTAATCTGAAATTCGTCAGCATTTTTTCTTTTTAGTCAATAAAATTTTTCACAACGTTAAATAGTATAAATCTGAGCGTACAATTGATGAATACTCATCTATCGGTGTTTACCCTATTTGCAATCATGATTGCAAGTATTGGAATGGCACCAGCATTCGGACAAACAGTACAACCGATCGTTGTTACTACTGATAAGACATCCTATTCAGAGGGTGACACAATCATGGTGACAGGAGAGATAAGTGAAACTCTTTTCGGATATGCTATTAGTATCTATGTTCTCGCTCCTAATGGAAATAGAGTAGCTTTGGATCAGGTAATGCCTGCTTCAGATAAAACATTTAGTGCTCAGTTCACGGCAGGAGGAAATCTCATGAAAGCTAGTGGAGAATATACGGTTCAAGTACTCTATGGAACCGACAAACGAACTGATCAAGCCACATTTACATTTGGAGGATCTACACCTGGATCAGATGGTACTCGAGTAGCAGTATCTGGAACTGACTTTATGGTAGGATATCAAATAACAGGTGGAAAGCTCATCTCAATTACACCTGATGTAGATGCAAATTCTCTCATCATAGCAATTGATGCAACAGATGATGGTCAACTTACCATTACATTGCCAAGAGATTTGATTGATGCGTTGATTGGGGAAGAGGATGACGAATACTTTGTCTTAGTTGATGGCGAAGAAGTCGACTTTGATGAAACAAAAACATCCACAGATAGAACTCTAACAATAGCGTTCCCAGCAGGTGCTGAGGAGATCGAAATTATCGGTACATTTGTAGTCCCAGAATTTGGTGCAATCGCAGCTTTGATTCTAGCAGTGGCAATTATTTCAATAATTGCAGTGTCTGCAAAATCAAGACTAAGTATTATGCCAAGATACTAGACCTACAACTTTTTTTCATTTTTTAATTTTTGA
>JAQBBT010000179.1:0-3661 GCA_032125915.1 Nitrososphaerota archaeon | reverse complement strand
ATAACTGATGTCTCAGCTAGAATTTCAGGACCTGTTAATGATTCAAAGAGAAATGAATTTGAATAATTTCGAGAAATTTTATTGTAAATCTGAAATTGATTATCAGTTAAATCTAGGGGTACTATTTGCGGTTGAGTATTTCCAAAGGTATCCACCCATAGACAAAATTCTGGTCGTTTATTATTTAAATGCTAGTTGACTTGATTTGACAAAACTGGTCTGTTCTCTAGGCATAAGTATAGTACCTTATAGTACGGTACCTTTATTACTGATCTGGCTGAATGACTAACTATGGCCATGCAGGAGATTAAACAAAGATCGATACAGGACACTATTTTTGATTCTGCAAAAAATACGGTGTCATCAACTTGTGTTGTTGAATGCTATGTTTGCGGAAAAGGATTACAAGATGGGCATTCAATTACGGCAAAAACTCTCCCATCTGGAATTGTTTTGTTTTGTAATGTTCATTACCCATTGCAGTAAACCACGTATTTTATTTTTTAAAATTATATTTATTTAAAAAAGAAATTAAATATTTTCTTTAATCCTGATGATTTACCCTTTACTAATATTGTGGGTGTCGGCTTTTCAACAAAAATTCCTTGCGGTCTATACAACAATATCGCAAGTAAAATTATACCAAGCAACAAAAAGTCAAGCCAAATAACATCAAATGGAACATATCCTTGAAATGAATCCTTGAAAAATATGATGAATTTACGTAGTGTTACAAAGAGTAGTGTTCCAATAATTACTCCCTTGTTGTTTGCTAATCCGCCAATAAGTATCATGAGAAATGGCCAAAAAGTCCAACTTGCTCTATCGTAGGCAAAAGCAATTGTTCCACCTACATAAAACGCATACAATGCACCTCCAATGGCTGCAAGTCCAGCTGAGACCATAATTATTTTAATTCTAATTTGTGTAGCGTCTTTTCCAAGTGACTCTGCTGCTACTTCATTATCTCTAACTGCTCGAAGCATTCGTCCAAGTGGAGAGCGAATCATTTTTTCACTAAACACATACACAACAATTGCAATTAGGAGTAATCCAATTGTGGCCACTGGGAATCGTAATTCCCCTGGGAGAAATGATAATGGATCCGGTACCTGAACTCCAACTGTACCTCCAACTAGTGGCGTAAAATTATTTCCAATTATTCTTATGCTTTCACCAAAGGCTAACAAAGAAATTGCTAGATAATCTCCTCTCAGCCGTATTGCAGGATATGATGTAAGTAATCCCAGACCTCCACCTACACCTGCTGCTATTACTAACGTCAAAAAGAATACTACAAACCCAATCCCAGTATTATCTACTAGCCACAAATTAATTTCTGAAACTATTGCTAGGTTATTTCCAATGTAATCTCCCTCAATTCCTGCAATATTTGCAAAAATCCTGCCTGGAATTGATGCTGCAACAAATGCACCAGCACCTACTGCTAAAACTTTACCAAAGTTTGGAATTCCAGTATATCCAAATTCTAGATTCAAGCTTAGATTGACAATGACATAGATTGCAAAAATGGCAAGCAAATCTACGATGAAAACTGTCTCAGATTCTAGAACCATATCTCCTCAACTTTGACCAGTTAATACCTGCTAGTCCTCGTGGTGTTACTAGTAATGTAACTACGATGAACACTAATGGGATTAGTGGTCTATATGCAATTAACCATGACCCAAACTCTCCTGCTAAAAATCGTGTTCCCAACACTTCAGTTAATCCAACAAGTAAGCCTCCAGCTATTGCACCATAAATGCTAAAAAAACCACCAACAATGCTTGCAGCAAAGACACTTGGAATTAACTGAGGACCTAAATTTGGATCTCCTTGAAACCACAATGACATTAACGCACCAGCTATTCCTGCAATACCTCCTCCCAAAAGCCACGATACGCCAAAAATCAATTTGACATTGATTCCTACGACTCCTGACAAATTAGAGTTCTCAGTTGCAGCTCTCATTGCAATACCAAATTTTGTTTTTCTTAGAATAATGTGTAATGTTATTGCTAAAATTGCAACTGCGACAGGAGCTACAAAAACAATCAATGGCAGTCCCATAAATTCTACATCATAACTTCTCAGTGAGAATTCTCTTGATGTAATTTGATATGTTTTTACGATATAATCTGCAATAATGTTTAGCATTGCAATTATGATTAAATCAAATGCCAGAGTTGCAATCATTTGAATTGCTTGTGAGGCTCCTTTACGAATTAATGGTTTTAAAATAAAAGTATACAATGCAACAGCTATTGTCCCTGAAATTGCAAACGCGATTGGGATTGCAATGTATGGTGTGCTCCCCCAAACTTGAGATGAAATTAATGCAATGTATACTCCAATTGTTGCAAATGATGCATGAGCAAAATTTGGAACTCTAGTCGTAAGATATGTGAGTGTGAGGCCAATACTGAGAAGCGCTAAAAGACTAGCAAAAATTATGGCATCAGAAAATATTGGATCAATAACCAAGTTGTCATTTCAAGATCGAAAACCCTTAATTTCTTTACTCCGTTGATGGTTTGATGAGTATTTTATCAATTTCAGGTATTACAAAACATTTTGGCGGTCTTACTGTATTGGATGGAATTGATATGGATATAGAAGAAGGTAAATTATCACAGTTAATTGGCCCTAATGGCAGCGGAAAGACTACTCTAATCAATATAATTTCTGGACTTTTGAAACCTGATAATGGAAAAATAATTTTTGATGGAGATGATATTACTCAAAAAGGACTTCTTGATACTTACAAGACAGGTCTAGTTAGGACATGGCAGATACCTCAACCATTTAACACTCTTACAACTATGGAGAACTTTATGATTTCAAGCAGTGGTAATGCTGGTGAATCATTTCTTTTGGCACCATTAAAATCAAAGTGGGAAAATGATGAAAAAAGAATTTCTGATAAGGCAATGGAGATTATGAATATGGTTAATCTCGTGGAGCAAAAAGATACTCCAAGTCAGAATCTTAGTGGCGGACAGCAAAAACTTCTTGAATTAGGAAGGGCAATGATGTCTGGTGCATCTATGATTCTAATGGATGAGCCTATTGCAGGAGTAAATCCAACATTGGCACATGAGATATTTGAAAAGATTTCCAGTCTTTGTAAAAAGCAAAAAATTACATTTTTAATTGTTGAGCATAGATTGGATATTGCTTTACAGTATGCAGATTATGTATTTGCAATGAATAGAGGTAAAATTATTGCGCAAGGAAATTCTGATGATGTCATTAAACATCCAAAAGTAGTGGAATCTTATCTGGGGAAATAGTTGTCACAAAAAACCATCCATTCAACCATTCATGTAGACTCGCTAAACTCTGGCTATCTAAACAGTCACATTCTTTTTGATGTAGATTTTGATGCAAAAGAAAAAGAAATTACCGTCGTAGTTGGACCAAACGGAAGTGGAAAAAGCACTCTGCTCAAAAGTATTTTTGGTCTATGTACTGTATATTCTGGAGAAATTAGTTATAATGGTGAAAAAATTACGGGACTTGCACCTCATGAGGTTGCTAGGAAAAAAATTGCGTATCTTCCACAAGTAAATAATGTATTTTCAAATCTTACTGTAAAGGAAAATCTTGTAATGGCCAGTTACACATTGGATTCAAAATTAGTAGTACAAAGAATGCC
>JAQBBT010000178.1:0-10478 GCA_032125915.1 Nitrososphaerota archaeon | reverse complement strand
CCATTAGTAACTCGTTTTCTTTAGAAATTTAATAAAAATCTACTTCTGTAAAATTTTAATCTGATCGAGGATACAATATATTGTGGACATTAAAGAAAATACCCCCATGGTTGTATACGATGATCTTTGTTACCTGTGTACAAAATTTGCAAAAATAGTTAATTTCCTGTCAAGAGGAAACCTTACAATCATTGGTCATTATTCAAATCAAGGAGAAGAAATTAGAAATCAAATATTGGGTGATTCTGCACTAGAAATGTTTTGGTTAATCAATAAAAAAACTGCATATGGTGGAAGAGCAGCATTATTTCCTTTAATTTATGTAATTATTACATCAAAAAAGAAAAAATACAACAATATGAAATTTGAAAGTATTTGCAAACAAGAATGCAAAACAGTAAAATCTGTTTTTATCAGATCTGCAAGCCTGTTATCAAATAGTAAAAAAATAGAGTTAAAGTAAATCTAAATAATACTTGAAAACTTAGTTTTCCGTAATGAAGATAAAAATTGAAAATTCTAATCCATATAGTAAAAAAACAGAAATGTTATGTGGATTTGTTTTAGAGGGTTCTGATAAAATACTTGGATTAAATAAAATAAATTCAAAAATTGTTGATTCGATTAAACAATCACTGAAAGACAATAACGGAGAATTTGGTAAAGTAACAGTAGTGCCCACCAATAATAAAACGCTAGCAAAAAGAATTTTGCTGGCAGGGATTGGAAAAAAAGAAAAAATGACAAATGACACAATAAGATTTGTTTCAGGCAAAATCGCTCAAAAAGCCAGAGAATTAAAACTAAAGGAATTTTCTATAATTACGCCTCCAAGTTACCTGACTGAGCCTATTTCTGCCGCTTCTCAAATAATAGAAGGGTGTAAAATGTCATTATACAAATTTGAAAAATTCAAATCAAAACAAGAAAGTTCATCTCCTGACCTATCCATTCTTGGTTCAAATTCAAATAAAATTTTAAAAGATATTAAAAATTCAGAAATTATATCAGAAGGGGTTATTTTTGCCAAAAGTATTGCCAACTTGCCACCAAATGAATGCACACCTGTAACCTTGGCAACTTTTGCTAAGAGTATTGCAAAAAAGAACAAAATGAAATGTATTGTGTTCTCAAAAAATGAACTAAAGAAAAAAGGGTTTGGTGGAATCACAGCAGTTGGGAAAGGTAGTAAAAATGAACCTAAACTAATAGTTCTAGAACATCATGGTGGACTAAAAAATGAAAAACCAATCGTATTAGTTGGTAAAGCTGTGACTTTTGATACTGGTGGGATTTCCTTAAAACCTAGTGAAAAAATGGATGAGATGAAATTTGACAAGTGTGGCGGATGTACAGTTTTAGGAATAATGAAAGCGGTATCAGAATTAAAATTACCAGTAAATGTTGTTGGAATAATTCCATCTGTTGAAAATATGCCAGGTGGAGAATCATATAGACCAGGAGACATCATAAAATTATACAATGGAAAAACTACTGAAATACTAAACACTGACGCAGAAGGAAGATTGATTTTGGCAGATGCATTGGCCTATGGAGAAAAACAATATTCGCCAAAGGTAATAATTGATTTTGCTACATTAACTGGTGCATGTATTGTTGCATTAGGTACCAATGTGGCTGCAATAGTTTCTAACAATGAAAGATTAAAAGAAAAAATCCAGGAATCTTCAAAGAGAACAACTGAAGAAGTATGGGAGCTTCCCATAAATAATGACTATATGGATATGATAAAATCAGATGTGGCAGATATGAAAAATGTAGGAATTGGAAGGGCTGCAGGCACAATTACAGCTGCTGCATTTTTGAGAAATGCAATTGAAGAAACTCCTTGGGTTCACATAGACATTGCAGGGGTTGCATGGACACAAATAGCAACAAAATCTAAACCATACAATCCAAAAGGAGCTACTGGTTTTGGCGTACGTTTAATTTTAGATTATCTTCAAAAAATCTAAATTTTTTATTTGTGATTTATTATCAATTTTGAAAATTAATTGTCATATTATTATACAAAAAAGTAATTAATCAATTATGGCCGAAGAGAAAAAATGGGATTGCAATGATGTCCACCATACAGGTCACGATTACATACACTACAAACATGTTGACGATCAATGTATTCATCCAGATGGGCATATTCATAAAATTGGTGGAATTTGATGACAGTTGAAAATGCCATAATGAGGTTAACTGATCTAATCATGGAACGTGAGGAATTAACAAAATTAATTGGAAAAGAGATGAAATATGAAATTTCAGATTCTGCCAAAACTAGTGTCATTGCAACAGTTGATTTTTTAACAGATGAAATAGATACACTCAAAGAAATTTTAAAAGAATTAGACTAGTAACCTCTACTGTTTCGGTCTGGTTTGTCAAGATTTGGATTTCTAAATCCATGTTTTTCCATCATGTGATTTAAAAATCTAATATCATCTAAGAATTCTTGTCCACATACACTACAGTTAGTCATTTGAATGAATGGGGAAAATTCTATATTAATAGATTGATTAAATTGAAAATGCCAGCACTGTTGCTTCCCAAGAGCTCTCGCATCTTAGTAGCACAACAGCGACATTAGGTTTGACTTCCAAGTTCGGAATGGGATTGGGTCGCACCCTAACGCTATGGCCGGCTTAATCGGTCTAATCAAATTCTTATCTATTAAGGTAACGCCAGCTTTTTGAGAGGTTCAAAAGAGGTATAAAGCAAGGATTTACCGAAATACGACATGACTCATAGAGTTGCGGTGCTGGACAGGGAACTTTGTCAGCCAAAAAAATGCGGATTAGAGTGCATAAAATATTGTCCTGTAAACAAGTCTGGAGCTGATTGTATTGTTCTAAACGAGGAATCTAAAAAAGCACAAATTGATGAGGACATCTGTAATGGTTGTGGAATATGTGTCAAGGTATGTCCATTTGATGCTATTACTATAGTAAATCTAGCAAGTGAATTAGCAAGTGACAAAATTCATCAATACGGTCCAAATTCCTTTAGACTATACAGACTTCCAACTCCAAAGAAAGGACAAGTTGTCGGCTTACTTGGAAGAAATGGAATGGGTAAAAGTACTGTAGTAAATATTCTATCAGGTAACCTCAAACCAAATTTGGGAAGATATGAAAATCCTCCTGAATGGGATGAAATTTTAAAATATTATAGTGGAACAGAATTGAAATCACATTTTGAAAAAATTAAAGAAAATCAAATTCGTGCATCAATTAAACCTCAACTGATTCAACATTTAGCACAATCATTTGATGGAACAGGAAAAGAATTAATTGAAAAATATGATGAAAGAGGAATTTCAAGACAACTTGTAAAAGAATTAGGATTAGAGAATTCCATGGAACAAAATCTTAAAGAACTTAGCGGAGGGGAATTGCAAAGATTAGCAATAGCAACTGTTGCATCAAAAGATACAGATTTTTATTTTTTTGATGAACCATCATCGTACAATGATGTATTTCAAAGAATAAGTGTTGCAAGAGTAATTCAGAGTTTAGCCAAGCTTGGAAAAAGCGTAATGGTTGTAGAACATGATCTAACACTTCTTGATTTTCTAAGTGATTTTATCGAAGTACTTTATGGAGAACCTACAGCATATGGAATTGTTTCAAATGTTTTATCCACCAAAGTTGGAATTAATGTATTCCTTGAAGGATACCTTCCCACTGAAAATGTTAGATTTAGAGATAAAAAATTCTCCTTTGATGTATCCTCCTCATCCACTGATGAATTTCAAGTGGGAAGTGAAATTATTACATATCCAAAACTTGAAAAAAAATTCTCTTCATTTTCTTTAACTATTGAGCCTGGCAAGGTTAGAAAAGGAGAGGTTCTAGGGATAATGGGGGCCAATGCCCTTGGCAAAACAACCATGATGAAAATGATTGCAGGTGCAATAAAACCAGACTCTGGCAAAGTTGACAAGAAAACAAAAATTGCCTACAAACCACAATATCTGGAAAACGATATCGATGTAGAGGTAGTTGCATTACTAGATAAAGCAAATGAATCACCTATTGAAGGAAGTCAAGAAGAAGAACAAATCGTTGATCCATTAAAAATCAAAAAACTCTACAACAAATCAGTAAAGAATTTGTCTGGAGGGGAATTACAAAAAGTAGCCGTTGTCTCTTGTCTTTTACAAAAAGTAGATCTGTATGCATTAGACGAACCATCTGCGTTTTTAGATGTTGAAGATAGAATTGCAGTAGCAAAATTTTTACAGAAATTTGTTCGCTCATATGGAAAGTCAGCCATAGTAATTGACCATGATATACAATTAATGGATCTCGTGTCAGACTCTATGGTTATCTTTGAAGGAGAATCTGGATCAAAAGGACATGCTACCGCCCCTATGCCAAAATCTGAAGCAATGAATAGATTCCTAAAATCACTTGATATGACATTTAGAAGAGACGAGAGGACACTTAGACCACGTGTAAACAAACTAGAAAGTAGATTAGATAAAGATCAAAAGATTTCTGGTAATTTTTACTATAAGAAATGACACGAATGCTAAAAAAAGCATTAGAAAATATTCTTACACCTCAAGAAAGTGATGAATTAATTTCAGCATTTGATCAGATAGGAGATATCATAATAGTTAGAATACCAGATTTGCTATTACCAAAGAAAAAATTGATTGGTGAAACTTTACTAAACGAAGTAAAAATCATAAAAAGTGTGTTTTATCAAGCATCCCCAGTTGAGGGAGATTTTCGAACTAGAAACCTAGAAATCCTTGCCGGAGAGGATAGAACCGAAACTGAATACAAGGAATTTGGATGTAGATTTGTAGTAGATGTCGCAAATGCCTTTTTTTCGCCTCGTTTATCTACTGAAAGAGAAAGAATTGCCAATCTAATTCAGGATGGAGAAACCATGGTTAACATGTTTGCTGGAGTAGGAATGTTTTCAATTATGGCTGCAAAAAAGAAAAAATGTACAGTCTACAGTATAGATATCAACCCAATTGCCTCAAAACTTTGTGAAAAAAATATTGAGTTAAACAAGCTTGCAGGAAAAGTCATATCAATTAACGGAGACACATCCAAGGTTGTAGATGAAAAATTACAAAATAAAGCAGATAGAACATTAATGCTTCTTCCTGAAAGATCTGATGAGTTTTTGGACTCTGCAATAAAAACCACAAAAAATGGTGGAATAATTCACTATTATTCCCATATTCATGCAGATAAAAAATCAGATGCAGGAGAATTATCTGAAAAACACTATCTTGATGTGGCTCCAGTCAAATCAGAGATTCTAACATCAAAAATTGTAAGACCAATAGGACCTAGATATTATCAAACAGTGGTCGATGTAAAAATTTCAAAGTAATCTAATCATCAGATGAGATTGTTGCAGATGATGGTTTTGTAGTTGCCATAACATAACCAATCCAAGCAATTACGCCAAGAATTCCTCCGGTGATCATCAATATTGATAATTGTAATACTATTGGACTCCATTCAGATAACATCAACAGATATGCATAAACAAAGAATGCTGCAATGCATAAAACAAATATTGTAATTCCTGTTCCTTTACGTTTGTCCATCGCGATAAAATTATTTGTGATATATTTATTGGTTTGAACTATTTATCAAATTCAATTGCCATAAGATATGCATCCTCGCCGTCGCGATAATATGTATTAAGTTGTTGTTTAATTATGAATCCTAATTTTTCATACAATCGTACGGCTTCAGTATTACTACATCTTACTTCAAGATAAAATTCATCACATTTTTTTAGTTTAATACCTATAGTAGATTCTTCAACTATCGCTTTTCCAATCCCTCTTTTCCTATATTCTTCAAGGACAGCAATGGAAACTACGTGTCCTTTTTTTACAAATCCTAATTTCTTAAAATTAGAAAACCCATATTCTGTTTTGCACATAACATAACCAACGTGTTTTCCATCAATTTCTGCAACAATAAATGCCTCTGGAACTTCTGCAAGTAAACTTTCATAGAAATAATCAGAGTAATGCTCTGGAAGTGTTTTTAGATTTATTTCCATAATAGGTATAAGATCACTTGGATCTGCTCTACGGATTATACAATCATCTAATTCTCTAAGAATAACCTGCACAATTATGGTAATCAACTATTGGTATTTAATTTTATGAAATAGTATGTTTACAATATTACAAAAATCCATCATAAACCCTGCAATTACAAGACGTGTCTTTTGTAGGGTTACAAATTCTGCAATCTAAAAAATACCTGGTTTCAAGGTAATATTCACAGAATTGTCTTGGCATCATCTAATAGTTGGCTAAAATTCTTAAAGTTGAGATTACTTGTAGTGACTAATCAATGACTACAAAACCATTTAACGGAAAGATATGGAATTAAAACATAATGAGTGATTCCAGTCAAGAAGAAATTATTTCTCTGGTAAATTCACTATTTGAAGTAAATCAGTTTACTAAAACATTGTATTCTTTAGAATTCAAAATTGATGATCTTGATTTCAAGTCAAAATTTGAAGACTTGGCGTGGAGATTAGAAGATATGAGCTATATGTGTAAGCTAGAGAAAATGGATGATGGAAAATACCTAATTATTCAAAAATTTACCCCAAAAAAACAAAGAAAGTGGCTTAGCGCTTCTTGGACTCCAAGAATTTTGTTTGCAATTGTGGTTATCTTTGTGATGATTGATGGATTTGTTCGTACAGAAAATGCCAACTCTATTCTTGAAATTGGAAACCCTCTTGAGATGGCAGGAATCTATACTCTTGCTCTTTTAGGGATTTTGGGAATTCATGAATCAGGTCATCTCATAGCAGCTAAAGTTCACAGACTGAAGACTACCTGGCCATATTTTATTCCAGGTTTGCCAATTATTGGAATTCCTACTTTTGGAGCCTTCATTCAATCAAAAGGATTGACAATCAATCGAGAGATTTTATTTGATGTTGCTATTGCAGGTCCCATTGCCGGGCTAATAATAGCAGTAATAGTTTCTATGTTTGCCGCATATACTGCACCTGTTCTGGAAGTAGATGTCGCTCAAGGACTTTATGAAGATTCAAGGTTGATCAAATGGGATTTGGGAGAACCCTTACTCATGACTGCAAGTTTAGCATTATTTGGAAAGGGAGGTGAAGGTCATGAAGTTTTGATGACGCCACTTTTGTTTGCTGCTTGGATTGGATTTTTGATTACGTTTTTGAATTTACTACCTGCATGGCAGTTGGATGGAGGACATATGGCTAGAACATTACTAGGTCCCAAATTACACAGGTATGCGACTTATGGTAGTATGGCAATTTTGGTTTTGTTAGATTTTTGGCTGATGGCTATTTTGATTCTTGTTTTGAGTTCTAGAAATCCTAGCGCAAATCCTTTAGATGATATCTCACCGTTGACAAAAAATAGAAAACTCGCTTATGTGGGAGTTATAGTATTAGCTATTTTGTGTGCGCCTTTGCCTTCAGGTCTTTTACCTTGGTAAAATTCTAGCACCATCTGATACTACTGTAACTTTTTGTCTTGCGCCTTGAGTTTTCAGGATATAATCCATTGAATCTTTTATCCCAGATAATGTGATTAGATTTAATTTCTTTGCATAAAATTCTGGGAGAATTGAAACTAAACCAATTTGAAAATTCTTTTGAATTTCAGTTAAGAACAACAAATCCTCCATTCCTCCTATGTATTTTGTCGGATTTTGGAGCTTTTCAAGAGGAAGCCTGCCTTCAATGTACTGCTGAATAGCATCCGATCCTAAACCACCTTTACATTCTGCTACCAATATTGCAAGACCATTATTGTGTATGGCGTGTGAGCAATTCCAAAGAGATGAAAGAGAGTTACTCAAAGTATTATTGCTAGAATCCTTCCCAGTACTGATTATCATTGACTTTTGTTTTCCAATATCTTGAATAGCAAATGATTCCAAAGTTTTGGTAAGAGAAAGAGTTTCTGAAGGATGTCCAATTGAAAAATCAACAATACCCTTAGAATTTGCAACAATCTCAATTCCTTGAATTTCAAAATTATTTGAGAATTTTTTTGCCTCATCAAGACTCTCCGTAGGTTGGCCAGGAGTAGGAAAATTTCCCTTCCTTTTAGCATATGCTGAAAGCATATAATCCTGTCCAAATTTTTTGATGAGTCTAGTAGATATTGTTTCATATCCAAATAATCCATCAAATTCCATTTCTCCAATAAAGACAAGATTAGAGTTTGAAAGATCATTGTTATCAAATTCATTAATTGAACTGCCTTCTGGCATACCAGCTTTTACTTGATTCATGATTTTTTTCTCAGCTAAAACGCTAGGAAATGGAATTGATTTTTGCTCACATATTGTAAATAAAGATGAGATGATTTTTTGAATGGATCTGGAATTATGCAGGACTACTAAATCTATAGATTTTGATAGATCAATGGAATTTAGCTTTTCGTTAATTGCTAAATCTTCTAGGGTTGTACCATCAGAGTCAATTTTTTTCTCTAAATTCTCTGCTCTAATGTCTAAAACAACGTCAGTTATCCCATAATTTAACCAGATTTCAGGCATGTACTACATCTAATACAAACCAAAATAAATCCAGTGTAGTTAATTTTGATATGGATTTTGTAAAAGAGTTTTCCACCTTTTTGCATAAAAATAAAATAATTAGGTTTGGAGATTTTACTCTGGCAAGTGGTAAAAAAAGCTCATATTATGTAGATTTAAGATTAGTTTCTAGCTATCCTCACGAATTTCGTAAAATGGTAAAATATCTCCAAAATGAAATAATCAAAGATATTGGACTAGACAAATTTGACTCTCTAGTTTCGGTTCCAACAGGGGGTTTAGTTATTGCCTCAGCATTGGCAATTGAAACAGTAAAACCGTTAATCTATGTTAGAAGCAAACCTAAGGACTATGTAACATCAAAGTCTGTTGAAGGAAAAATCGTTGAAGGAATGAAGGTAGTAATGATAGATGATGTTGCCACAACTGGAGGTTCTGTTGTAAATGGCATCATGTCTCTAAAAGAAGCAAAAATCAAAGTGGAAGATGCATATGTGATTGTAAATAGAATGGAGGGAGCTGATAAAGCTCTTAAAGACCAAGGAGTTACACTACACTCAATTACAAATGTAATGCAAATTACCAAATCTTTGCATGAACAAAATCTTGTAGGAGATGATGTTTTACAAAAGATCCAAGAACAAATTGAAATGAAATAATCAATGGCAGCTCAGACAAATGCCTTCAAATCACCATTCAGATATAACTCTGATTCTTCATTGCAGCCAGTAGATTTTATCTATAGTTATTTTAAAACTAATGGAATTAGTATGGGCCCAAAGGGCTTCAGAATATTTTGCTGTTACGTTTAGATTCAATTCAGGCATGATAAATTTACTTTTGTAGTATACAATCTATACAAACAACTTTGAAGTAAGTTTTTCAATTCTCATCCTTTCCAAAAAATAATTTCAAATTGACATTTCAGCAATATCCTTATGTTCATAATTCTAGTAGAAAATTCATGGTTTGTTTAAGATGTGATGGAAAAGGTGAGTTCCAGAATGAATTTGGTATAATCGAAAAATGTGAGTCATGTCAAAGAAAGGAAATGACTTTTGAAAGTGTAGATAATGAACCAGATGAAGATTAGATTCTAAACTCCAATATCCTTAAGTTCATTATTCTATTAGTAAATTCATGAATGTAAAGACGTTGTTCAAAAATGACTGAGAAAAAATCAAAGAAAAAAGACGGGAGAAAACAGAAAGGCGAGAAATTATCTGAATTAAATCAACGAGTTAAAAAATATAAAAGTGAACAACAAAGAAAAAAGAAAGGTCGCAGTAAATAGATTCTAAATTTCATCCTTCCTAAAAAATAATTTCAAAATTAACATTTCATTCAAAAGTTATAATACAATTATCCATAATTAAAAGACTTTTCAAAATAGAAATAATTCATCTTTTTTTTAAACGAATTTGAAGTGATTTTAAAAAAATGTTATACTAAAGTTGGAATATATGAAATTACGACAAAAAGAATTACAGTGATGATGGATGATGATTTAGATAAAAAAATTAGATTATGCCAGGCAAAGATAATTCAAAACACACACAGCTCAAAAAGCTATTCGCGTGTAGTTAACGAGTTATTAGAGAAACATCTCAAATAGAAATTTTAATTGATTTGTAGTTATTTGTAGCCATTAGTAGTCACATTACGTTCAAAAAATAATTTTAATCTTTTCAGAGTATGATCATAATTAAGATAATGACATTAGGTCTACTGCTTTCTGCACATAGTAAAAACAGGATACGGATGTTTCAAATCAATTGAAAAACTTCCGCCGTTTTTGAAATTGTATTCTTTAAAGCTTTTAGTTTTTTCATGAAGGTCGCCTCCAATTACCATTCCATTAACTGGGCAGTGTCCATTGATTTTGGCACACGTGTTGATAGTGGG
>JAQBBT010000177.1:0-3330 GCA_032125915.1 Nitrososphaerota archaeon | reverse complement strand
TGGCGGCCGGCCTCCGAGCACGCCTCGAGCGTCACGTCCCGCCCGCGACCCGCGGGCGTGAGCGTGAGTCGCAGATCCGGCTGCGGCAACGCCGCGCCGGCCTTTTCCGGCCATTCGACCAGGCAGACGGAGGTGTCATCGAAATACTCCCGGAACCCCGAACTTTGCCATGCCTTCGGACCATCGAATCGATAAAAATCAAAGTGGTACAAGTGTAAGCTCGAAACCGTATAAAGTTCAACCAGGCTATAGGTCGGACTTTTGACTTTTCCCTCATGGCCGAGCGCCCGGATGAGACCCCGGGCGAGGGTGGTTTTGCCTGCCCCGAGCTCGCCGCACAGGTGAATCGACGTGCCGGGCCGCAGGGCAGGGGCAAGGCGTGCCCCCAACGCGAGGGTGGCAGCCTCGTCAGCGAGGTGCAGGGCAAGCGCGGGCGGGGGCGGCGTTAAGATCGGGCGCATGAACGGAAAAGCGGCAGACGCTGCGGTTGTTCCACGAGACCTCATGACGCTTGCCGCAACGGTCAAGTATACGTCTTGGACTAGCAGTCGATTATAGCATGCTTAGACCGCTAACCGAAGGCGCAAATAACTGTTAGATAAAATGCTATAAAACAAGATCATTGAAAATTTCAAACATCTGTTTGTTCATTAACAGAATTTTAAACGAATTTAAAATATATTAAAAAAATTAAAATCCCTGCCAAGAAACTAAAGTTATGACTCAATGTCCCACCTGCAAGTTATTAATGGATTCGCATTCCACATTTGAGTTAATGGAGTGCTGCATGAAACAAGTAGGCGATGAGGCAGATATTGAAGAAACTAAGAATATTTGCCCAAACTGCAAACACGAAATTAAACAGCATTCAAATCAAGAACTAGCAGAATGTACCATAGCATATTTAAAATCAGAAATACCAAAATGATATTTCAATGATTGTTTTAAACGTATAAAATAATTTTAGAGTAAAAATATTTTTAGACAAAATAAGCATCTATTTCCAGGTATGATTTTATATTGATCTGTAAGATGTGTTCTCATAATGTCTGAAGAAAATACAGAAAAACCAAAAAACAAAATTGTTTTTGTCACTCTAAAAATGCCAGATGGTAAAGAAACAGAAATACCACTCCCAGCAAAAATTTTCAGCTCTGGACGAGAGGGATTTTATGCACAAATTCCAGCACTAGTTTATGACAATGAGGTGTACGGAGGACAAATCCAAGTCTGGAAAAAAACTCCCAAAGAGTAAAAGAACCAAAAAATCTAATTACTCACACATCACCATAACATCATGCCTGCAACTGGAAAAGTGAGTTTGACTCGACAAACAATCTATTGTTTCATACCAATAATGGATATCTAT
This sequence comes from Nitrososphaerota archaeon, assembly GCA_032125915.1. Lineage (GTDB taxonomy): Archaea > Thermoproteota > Nitrososphaeria > Nitrososphaerales > Nitrosopumilaceae > Nitrosomaritimum. Next base: position 1,961 of record JAQBBT010000177.1, on the reverse strand, counting down.
GCTGCATATCACATCAAAAAACTCAGATGGTATCTTTTAATCATGCTTGGAGTTGGATTTGCATTAAGTATAGTTACATCTGCAATTAATCCAATGCCAGAAATAGATGAGTATAATGACAAACTCATTTTAGAAAATAAAGAAATTGATTGGAGTTATGTCTTTCTAGGAGAGAATCCCGAAGTTGCAATTGCCACAACAATAATGTATCAAGCAATAGTGGTGGCAATAGCTGTTTACCTAATTCGAAGATGGTCAAAACAATGGAATGCACAATTTGATAATACAATCTAGAAATTATTTTCAGGAAAAGACATGGTGGAAAATAGGCATGAATTACCTCTTACTCGTTCACCTATGAGAATAATTATCAAAAGTGTCACTTGGAAAAAAAACTGACACAGTCCTATATGATACATGACGTTACGTTACATTATGAAAATACTCATAGTCGATGATAATCAGGACATTACAGGTCTGCTCTCAAGATTCCTCAAGGCCAAGGGATTTGAAAATGTAGTTACAAATAATCCACTAGATGGGCTAGAGCGCATAAAAGAAGAAGATTACGATGTGGTTCTCCTAGATATTTCCATGCCTGAATTTAGTGGAATTGATATCATTGAAACATTAGAGAGAGAGAAAATTCTAAAAAATCAAAAAATTGTAATATTTTCTGCAACTGCCTTTACCACTAGCCAGATTGACGAATTGTTAAAGAAGGAAGGCGTTAAGTGTTGTTTGAAAAAACCAATACAACTCAATGAACTATTAACTGCAATTACTCATTGAGGTAATTTTTGAATCTAGTTCTTAAAAATATTTTAATTTAGAAATAAAAAATATTACCTCAAAAATCTTATTTTTTTGAGGCCCTATTTACACTAGTTTTCTTTACTGCAGTTTTCTTTGCTGCAGTTTTCTTTGCAGGGGCTTTAGCTCCTGCTGCTTTCTTTGCTACCATGTTAAGCAGATTATTTTACTTTGATTTCTATAGGTTAAATTAAAAAAATTGCACAAAATGAGTTTATTTAAAATACAATTTTGAATGATAATTTTAAATTATTTCTAGGAAAATTTGTTTTCAAAAACAACTTCCTCAACTGCTAGTTGGCCTCCTCTAGGACCTGCAGGTTCTAAGGCTTTTCCAACTACAATCATCATTACAATGATATGATCATCTGGGAGATTAATTATTTTGGCAAGTTCGTCGTATTCAAAACCAACCATAGGACAAGAATCAAGTCCCATTTGCTTGGCGGCAAGCATTATAGTTTGAGCTGCAAAACCACATGATCTCATAGCCTCATCTCTTTTGTTTTGTGGATTATCAGCGTATTTCTTTTCAAGAGCACTAGTTACATATTCTTGTTTTTCTGCCGTAGAATTTCTCCAATATCTATTAGGATCATCACTCCAGGCGTTGGTATTTCCACATAATATTATGGCCAGAGAACCATCAGAAGGTTGCGGTTGATTACGCGCAGCTATGCTGATTTGCTCTTTTATTTTTTGATCAGAAACTGCGATAAATCTCCAGTTTTGTTGATTGTAGCTTGTGGGGGACAAAATTGCCAATTCCATTAAAAATTTGATTTCATCTGATGTCATCTTGTGAGATGAATCGAATTTTTTAATTGCGCGTCTGTTTTTTATGGCATCAAAAGTATTCAAGTGTAATTCTATTTGAAAAATTGTTTCTAGTAATTTATTTGATTTGACACCCTATTGACAAACATCTTAGCATCCATTATCTGCATAACATGTCCTTGGATACATCTGGCATCGCCCAAACATCCTTGTTCTTGTGGAATTACAAAGTTGCAATAACAACCATTAGGCCACCCCTATGGAGAGTTTTGGAATAAGGTGTAATTTTGAACAGATGGGTATGACCTCTTTTTGTTTTTAAGGGACATTTGATGAAAAACACATCATATTATTTTTCTGCAAAAATTGAT
>JAQBBT010000176.1:0-2773 GCA_032125915.1 Nitrososphaerota archaeon | reverse complement strand
CTACGGGGCGAGAATGGTATTTGCAGAATTAGTTATCAAGAATGTTACCGAAACTATGGTTACGGCTGCAATTCCAGCAATGACAACAATAGCCCATTTTAGAATATTCATATAATTCCTTAATTTTCTCGGAACTTAAGAGTTTTTCAATTCTCATCCTTCCCAAAAAATAATTTCAAAATAACCAAGAGATCATTAATGATAACAAAATGAATATTTTATGTATCAAATAAAATGCAAAAAACTGTAACAAAAACTAAATTGCTAGTTGTAAAAAGAATCTACATGGAAAATCTTGATGCCACATCAATAGACCATGTAAACATGAAAGTCAAGAACCTAAAAGAATCAGTCCAGTTTTACTGCAATCTATTTGGATTTGAGATAAAGCAAGAGGAAAACCCAAACAAATCAGATGCGCCATCAAAAATTATTGGAAACAATTCAATCAAACTATGTCTGTATGAGGTACCTGCAATGTCCCCTGAAGGCGGGATTGCACATTTTGGCTTTCATATTGCAAATTTTGATGAGGTGATTGCCAAATGTACCAATCAAGGAGTGCAGATTCTTTATGGGGGGGAAGTGGATTGGGAAAAATCAAAGTCAGTGTACATTGTTGATCCCAGTGGATATGAAATAGAACTCTCTGAGATTTCTGGTGGCGGATTATAGTCTATTTTCCTTTTTGAAGCGTAGACACGCTTAAGTTATTACATATCATATGATTTCTAATGCTTCGATATGCCTACCTGATATTTTTTGTAATTTCATTAACAATTATCGGTTCATCCGAACAAGTATTGGCAGAACATATGCCTGCCAGTGTCAGTGTTCCCCAAGGAACATCATCTCCAGGATGTGAGACATCTAAGGAATGTTTCGTACCATATGAGGTAACTATCGATGTTGGCAGTGCAGTAACATGGTCAAATGATGATTCAGCAGCTCATACCGTTACCTCTGGTGATGGTGTTTCAGATGGTGTCTTTGATTCCAGCTTGTTTATGGCAAACACCACTTTCTCACATACATTTGAAGAAGAAGGAATGTTTCATTATTTTTGTGTGGTTCATCCTTGGATGACGGGAAGTATTGTAGTTGAAGGTTCACAATCACTACCACCAGTTAGTATCGATGCTCATACCAGCCAAAGTTTCTATGATTATGGAGAAAGTGTAGGTGTTAGTGGTAAAATAAGAAACTACGATGAAAAAATTCATTCTAATCTTGCAGTGACATATCGTGTTTTAGATCCGCAAGGTAAGCAGGTAACTTTGGGACAAACAGATCCAAGTTCATTTGGTGCTTTTAGTTTTAGTTTTGTTGCAAGAGGAAATCTATTTGAGCAAAATGGGAATTATTTAATTCAAATAGTTTTTGGTTCCGTACAGAATGAAATTCCAATGTATTTGATTGAAGGGGCACCTGAGACTGCCTTGGATGATACGCCTCCAAAAATTTTACAACCACAAGACATTGAAGTTTATGCAGAAACCCATGATGGAATTATGATGATTAATTTTGATGTTCTAGTAATTGATGATACTGATGAAATAATTCGGCCTTCATGTAAACCAAGTTCTGGTTATCTCTTTGGCATAGGTGATACACTAGTAAAATGTACTGCAAAAGACTCTGCAGGAAATTTTGCAATTCCAATATCCTTTACAATTACAGTGAATCCTCCAGAAACATCTATTCCTAGTTGGGTAAAAAATGTGGCAGGATTTTGGTGTGAAAATAAAATTGATGATGCATCATTTGTAGAGGGTATTCAATATCTAATTGATAATGACATTATTGTAATCCCCTCAACGACTCAAAATGATAGCGATTCGCAAGAAGTCCCACAATGGGTAAAAAATAACGCTTGTTGGTGGTCTGCAGGCTCAATTACAGATGAGGACTTTGCATTAGGAATTGAATATTTAGTTAGTCAAGGAATTATTCGAGTCTAGCTTTTTCTGAATGTTATTCGTCCCTGAATTTCATAAAATGTCATACACGATGGATTTGAATAAAACTTTGGAAATAATTGAAAATTAATTATTGATTTGAAACGCTCATTCACTTTTATGAATCCCAAAGTTACAACAGTGGCAATAATAGATACTGTTGAAATGAAGACAGTGCCATAGGCACACAATTCAATTACAAATGACAAGTTTTTTATCTTTGCGGGTGAGTTTTTGGTTAATGAAAATACATACAAAAATCGTATTTCCACTAATGATAGTTTTTGCAACTACCATTATGCTGAGTGCCCCACCAGCATTTGCAGATAATGCAAGTGTTAGCACTCCTCAAGGAACATCTGTTCCAGGATGTGAGACAACAAACGAATGTTTCATGCCTTATGAGGTAACAGTCAATGTTGGTGATGAGGTAACATGGTCAAATGATGACTCTGCAGCTCACACCGTTACTGCTGGAAGTGCAGCAGATGGACCATCTGGTGTCTTTGATAGCAGCTTGTTTATGGCAGCAACGACTTTCTCACATACATTTGAAGCAGAAGGTGAATTTCCATACTTTTGTATGGTTCATCCATGGATGTCAGGAATTGTAACCGTTCAAGCAGCAGGCGCAAAACCAATGCTTGCAGCTACAATGGAATTAGATCAAATCATGGCTGAATTTCAGACAAGTGATGGTGTAGCAAACAATGCAATGACAATTGATCTTACCCTTACGGATCTGGATGGAAACGGCATAGAGCATATCACCTACTACATTAAAGCAACACAAGGATCAGATGTGCTGCTAGATG
>JAQBBT010000175.1:0-5455 GCA_032125915.1 Nitrososphaerota archaeon | reverse complement strand
GAATTTTGGCAATTATGACCATGACAATTGGTAATGTTGCAGCCATCATGCAAAAAAGCCTATCCAGAATGCTAGCGTATTCAAGTATTGCACACGCAGGATACATTCTCATTGGACTTGCAGTATCTCCCTATAGCTCCCTTGGATTACAAGGATCTCTATACCAAATACTAAACCATGCAGTAATGAAAGGAATGGCCTTAATTGCAGTAACGGGAATAGTAAAAACACTTGCAGTAACTAATTTGGATAAACTAAAAGGACTAGGTCGAAGAATGCCAATTACTGCTCTTGGATTGACAATCTCATTACTGGCCCTTGCCGGTGTCCCTCCACTTGCAGGGTTCTGGAGCAAAATAATGCTGTTTGGTGGTGCTTTAGAGGCAGGTTCTGCTTTGTGGTGGGCACCTTGGCTTGCAATCGCTGGAGTTCTTAACAGTGCTCTTTCATTAGCTTACTATGGTTGGATTATGAGGCGAATGTATTTCGAGGGAGAAACAGAGAAGAGAGTGTCAGAACCAAAATCAGTAATTGCTGTTATAATATTCTCTATTATCTTCTTGGTAGGATTCGGTGTCTATCCAGATCCAATAATTAAATTTGTAGAGTTTGCAACACCAGTGGTTAGTACAGGCTTTATGCCTTAAACGTTGTAAATTTAATTAAATTATCAAGATTCATTTTTGCATCATTGTCGGGAATCTTACGTAATCCTTTTCTTGCTTTTTCAGAATAATTTTTTAAAAGTTCCTCCATTTTATCAAAGACATCTCTTGGATCAGAACTTTTCTTGATGAGCAAATTGAATAATTTATCTTCATTTTTCCAATCCAACAAATCATCCCTAATTTGATATGCTATTCCAATATTTTTCCCATATTCTGTTAATGATTCTATTTCTTCTTCAGTACCTTTTCCGATAATGGCGCCAATTCTTGATGCAGCTTGAAATGCAACTGCCGTTTTATACTCGATCACCTTAAGATAATCATCAAATGTAACATCCTCACTTGCCTCTAGTCTATTTTCAATCATCTCTCCTTCGCTCATCAGCATTGCAGTACTTGACAATTCTTTTGTTATTCTTGCGTTGTCTAATCTTGAGGATATTCCAAGAATCAATCCTAAAACAAAATCCCCTGTCAAAACACTTGTGTTGTATCCGTATTTGATGTGAAATGGATCCTTTTGTCTTCTCAATGTTTCATTGTCAATAATATCATCATGAATTATTGACTCCATATGTAAGAACTCAACAGCACAGGATGCTACCAAAGTATTATCATCAACTTTACCAATACTTTCAGCTGCTAAAACTAATATGATTGGCCTAATTCGTTTTCCACCATCTAAGGAATACTTTAGCGGCTCTATGAATTCTGATTCTGAATAAAGGTCTAATTCTCTATCCAAAGAACGATTTATTTTATCAATGTACTTACCATACGTTTCAAGTAAAGGATTGATCTCTAAATTTTTCCTGTCCAAAACGGCCTGATCAAAAAATTTTATCATTACTAAATAAATCTTGGTGCTCCAGCCGGGATTTTCATCGTAAGATTTTGAACCCGGGATCACTGCCTTGAAAGGGCAGTATGCTTGACCGGTCTACACCACTGGAACCCAACCAAATTCAATATTTTATCCATAAAATCTTTTGTAAACAACAAAGATTTTTTACTGGTGATTAAGGATTTGTGGTATGAGTTTGATTAAACGAATAGATGAAATGATTGAAGAAAGAAGCTTACTAAAACATCCATTTTACGAGATGTGGTCTGATGGAAAACTAACAGTTGAATCTTTAGCAGGATACTCAAAAGAATACTTTCAACTTGTTAAAGCAGTCCCTTCCTTCATGACTCCAATTATAGAAAAAGCACCAGAATCCGTAATTGGGGAATTAATTGATAATCAACATGAAGAGGTAGATCATATCCGTCCTTGGATAAAATTTGCAAATGAACTAGATATCTCAGAGGGAGAATTGATAAATTATGAGGGCTTGGAAAAGACCAAAAAAGCAGTCTCTGATCTATCTGATTTAATGAATACCTATGAGGGTGGTTCTTGTGCAATGTATGCCTTTGAGAAAGAAATTCCAAAAATTAGCCAAACAAAACTAGATGGAATGGCAAAGTTTTATGGGATGTCAAGTGATAATGCCACTGAATATTTTAAACTCCATACAGAAGCTGATATTCGACATGCAGCTGCCTGGCAAAATATTCTTGAGACCGCATCTACAAACACTAATGACTTGATACAAATTGCAGACAAATCCATCTCTGCACAAAACTTGTTGCTTGATAGTTGTTATGACGCATACTGTTAAACTCATAACATTTTAAAATGAAGATTTATTCCATTTTTGCAGGGCCCGTAACTCAGCTTGGTAGAGTAACCGGCTCATAACCGGTGAGCCAAGGGATCGAAGCCCTTCGGGCCCATACCCCAACTAAGGCTTTATCTGGTCCCATGATTCATGTGATGCTATGAGCCACCATGATTATTTCCTCGAGGAACTCTCAGATATTTCACCGTACGAGAACCACATTACTGCAATTACTAACGTTATGAATTAGCTAATGAAATATATGCAATTTAGTTCAGTAGTTAGTATGTCTGATGAACAAACTCATGAGACCACCGAAATCCTAGATCGTCAGAACTTAGCCTTTGTAAAAGGAAATATTGATGAAATTATGAAAGACTTTTCTGAGCAATCCATGCTGTTTACCCCCGACGGGGTATTGGAGGGCATAGATAGCATCAGAAAATTTTACACTGATGTAACATCTAATATTCTGCCTCCTGGCTCTGACTTTAAGTTAAGTAGACAAGAAGTTAGAGGGCAAACAGCATATATTGTCTGGTCTGCCGAATCAAAAAATTATCGTTTTCCTCTGGGAACTGATACCTTTTTTATTAAAGATGGAAAGATTATAGTTCAAACATTTGCAGCAAAAATTGAGCCAAAAAATACTTGAAAACTTGTTTTCAGTTTTACCAATAATTACTGGTTAAGGGAACCAACCTTAATTCCCAATTAAACAAATTCTTAACGTAAATAGAAATTTGGAACTAAAATTAGAGATAAAATGTATCGAAACTTATCAGATTCATTCTAACTATGAGTCTTGGTATATTTGGGTCGTAACAGACCTGCGCTCACCTCTTGAGGCCCTCAAACTTATTCTGTAAATATCTTTGATAGATGTGAATTATTTTTTGGGACGGATGAGAATTAACTGTGAAAAAAATTAACTATATTCATATTTTCAATATTTTGGCTAAATTCATTACAATAGTTCATTAAATGAGGTTATTCTTAATTATAATAATCAAGAATCTATTAAAATACCAAAAATCCGTATATATATACATGGGGAGGTCATGGAGTGTCAACTATTTCAAGTATTTCGGAATTAACGCTAGGTGAAATGCTGTCTGACAGTTTGACTGATACTCCATGTGTCTATCTAAATCAAGAAAGGGAGGTTTGGGTTGCAACTGAAATGTGTGTTCAATATCTTGAATCAACTGTTGATTCAATTGTAATTCGTAATGGTGATTTAACACCCGTGGGCATAGTGGGGGGGATATAAGTTGGCGTGCATAGAAATGTCACTGGCTGATCGTACTCTAAGGGAATTACTGTCTGAAACTCTAACCTATTCTCTTTGTATCCATATTGAGAAAGGAAAAGAAGTATGGATGGTTGCAGGAATGCTGGCACAATATTTGGAGTCTGCAACTGATTCAGTGTTGGTAATAGATTCAGGAAAACCAATGGGTGTAATTGGAGGAAAAGAAATAATGGAAAATCTTCTTAAAAATCCTACCTCTAGCCTATTTTATGGCACTAAAGTGGAGGATATCATGGAACCAAATCCTCTGATAATCACAGATGATACAAAATACAAGGATTTGATGGAACAATGGAAAAAAAGAGGCAGAGCATATGCTGTGATTGCAAATGAATGGGGTTTTTATTCTGCAATCTCTGCTAAAAAAATTCTAGAAATTGGAATGAGATGTAAAACGAATCTATCCATCAGCGACTTGCCAAAAAAATCACTTGTAACTTTCAAGAAAGATGACACTATGGGATCAATAGTAAATTCCATGTTTGAAAACAAAACAAGAAAAATCTTACTTGAAAATTCAAACAAATACATCAATGACAGAATAATTATTGAAACTATTACAGAAAAGATGAATCATCTAAAGGAAATGGATTATTTCTTAAACATGCCTGCTAACATTATAGAATTAGAGGAAGCCAGAGTAATCTGGGATGACCTAAAAATCAATGAAATCTCAGCCATGATGTATGATATGGAGCACCCCTATGTAATTTACAAAAATTGGACAGTAACTCCTTGGGATATTTGTAATGTTTTACTATCTGAAAGTATTACAGAATATGTTGCCCAATCTTGAGAATCTAAATTATTTTGTAAATCCCTTTGATGAATACAAATTATTTTTTTAAAAGTATAAAAAAAGAAAAAACAATCACGCTAGTTTTTTAGTGTGAATGGGGTTATCCAAGATTGGATAATGCTTTTATTCAAATCAGCAAATGCATTTACGTTATCGTTGAATGTTTTGATGTTCTGTACGGTTGCATCAATTGTGGTTTTCACGAATTGATTCTGTACAGTACTTGCTTGAACAATTTGCTTGTTGGCATCTACGAATGCAGTTCTTGCAGCACTTGGAACTTCACTTGTAATTCCAGTTTTATTTGCAATTTCTTGAGTCATAGCTACTGAAGCATTGATTGATTTCTCACAGGCTTTCATACATTCTTCTTGCAAATGTGTAATTGATTGAAAATATTGTGGTGTGATCTTTGAGATATTTTCAAAATATTTTTGAACATTTTGCTTGGTCATTGAATATACATCGCTTGATGGAGTTTGTGTACTCATACTTTATCATAATAATACCAGTATATAACTATTGGTAATGAGTGGTAATAATAGGTATTCATGGGTTTCTAATCCCATACCTTATATAGATATCAAAAAAGCCGAAGACGTGTCAAAACCAGAAAATTATACTTTTGAAGAAATCTCAGAAGAATGGGAAAATTTTGAAAATAAGATAATAGATTTTGTAACCAGATGTAGGTCATTTTTTGGTAAATCAAGATCTTTTCAATAACCTTCTATAACAACATCCAATAAAATTGAATTAAAGCAGACTATTCAAACCAAAAATCCGATGGAAAGGATTCTAAATTATTTTTTGACAAAAAATTAGAATTAAAAAATAAAGCAATTCCAATAGAGCCCATAAGATATTTTATAGGAGATTGTTCCAGATGATTATGCCGAGGGGAAAGAGTTCTGGAAGTAACTAAAGGAAGCAACATTGATAATATTCTGTTAGAGAAGTTTCAACAAGAAATATGGAGTAAGGTTCCTCATCTAGAAGAGAAACA
>JAQBBT010000174.1:0-3113 GCA_032125915.1 Nitrososphaerota archaeon | reverse complement strand
CGTGTGAAATTGGTAATCCTTTCAATCTATTTTTTACAAAATCTGTAAATTCTTTGTCAACTGTTACTGTATCATTAAGTGGTGTGAGTGAGATTGATTTTGCAATTTTTGTGCTGACTTTTTTTACCTTAACAATGTCATTTAACGATCCTCCGATGTTTTTTCTTGTCTGTCCATCAATTCTGATAATATCGGGAAATTTTTCGTCTTCATCAACTGGCCAAACAACTGCACAACTAGATCTCGATCCCATAACATCAATAATATCGCCTGGTGTGACTTTGAGATAATCCATGGCTTCAGGACCAATTCTGGCGCGTTTCTTACCTATGTCACGTTGTTTTGCTTCTCCAATTCGCATTTGCAAAGGCTCATCTTTGCGTACCAAAAAATCACCTATTTCATGTCAACTGACATTCTACTCATGTTGAGTACTTCAAATTCACTGACGCCCTCAACTGATCTGACTGCATCTTCAAGTGCATCCATTTGTCCTTCGGCATCATTGATGATAAATTCTGCTTTAATGAAATATAGCCCAAATGCTAATGGCTCTTTGGCATGCCTCTTCATTGCTTGTCCTTCTTTGATTGCACTTTTGATGGATTCAGCTAATTTGTCTAAATCCACTTCTGGCCCAGTTGGAAGGATTTTGGTAATTAAAAGTAATTCTGCCATTTTCTAAGGTCCCTGAAAATTGCATGAGATACATGTATAGTTTCTTGCAGCTTCTCTGCAATTTTGACATCTCCAAATCAAATCAACGCCACAATTTGGACAATTGAATTTTACACATTTATCATTAGGCATAATATGTCTATGACAACAACTACATTCTGGTAATGATATCGTAGATGACATGCCATAATTTTCTGTAAACATCATTTATACCTTCCTTGATATTCTACCAGAAAATTACTTCAATAGTTTTTTTAATTCTCCACCAATGATTATCTGGGCAGTTTTTACCGATCCTTTCAATCCGAGTAATTTTATAATTGAGGCTGTATGGAAATCAAAATCTTCTTTTTCTGAAATCTCTTTTGTTATCTCTGGGGTAATTGATGCAAATAGTTTGTTGATTGTGCTATTATCAATTCGTTCTAAAATTTTTCTAGCAAGTAATTGTTTTTCAAATTCTTCTCCAAACTGCTGCATCCATTGTTTTTGATATTGCTCCAAGTCTGATTTATTATTTGATTTTAAAAACTTGGAAATTGCTCTACCTGCAAATATTCCTCCCATACCGCTAGTGTAAATTCCTCCTGATGTTGTGGGTTTAGCTTGACCTGCAGCATCTCCAATTATCACCGTTTTATCATCTACAAATTTTTTTATCGGTCCCTTGATCCAAATAGGTGCAAAAATTTTTCTAATTGTGGAATAATTTTCTTTTTCTTCTAAAAATTTTTCTAGAGTTTCTGCAACATTAATTCCTCTACCTGCAACTCCTACCTTTCCTTTACCTTCACCAGATGGTATTATCCATGCAAAAAATCCTGGGTATTTTTCTTGATCAAAAAACACTTCCACTCTTCCTTTTTTTATCCAATGTGCATAAATCTCATATTGTGCAGAAGATAAAATTCCGGTTCTATCCTTTTGAATAAGAGATGATACTCCTCGTGCATCGACAAAAATTTTACATTTAATTTCTCCTTCATTTGTTCTTACTCCCTCTTCTGTCAATTCTTGAAAGCTTGTTCTAACCTTGATTACCGCTCCATTTTTCTGAGCTTGATGTGCAATTTGTTTATCAAGTTCTCTTCTGCTTATCTCTGCGACTTTTTGCTTTTTTGAATTAATTGAAAAGCTATTCCCATTTGGGGCATAAATTGTTGCAGACTCTATTAGATGATCAAAAGTTTTACTAAATGGGATAATTCCAAGTTTCTCTAGTCCTTTGGTACTGACTAGCCCCCCACAATGTTCAGGGGTGCCAATTTCGTAATCCTCTTCAATAACTAGCACTGTATTTTTGTTTCCAGAAATCTCTCTGGCGCATAAAAGACCTGCTATACTGCCTCCAGCCACTACGACATCGTACATAGATTTTGTCCCTTTGTCAATTATTTATTTTAAAAGTTTTTCATTATGTCTGTTTTTCATATTTGTATGGGTGAGATAAAACAGGTAATTGTGGTTAGAACTGATCTTGATATGGGAAAAGGCAAGATTGCAGCTCAAGTTGGACACGCTTGTGTGTTGGGTGCAGAACATGTAAGAAAATCTCATCGAGAATGGTTTGATGAATGGTGGGAAGGACAGGAAAAGGTAGTACTCAAAGTATCTGGAATTAAAGAACTACAAGAAATAAAACGACATGCAATTGACTTGGACCTTCCTTGGTCTGAGGTCTCTGATGCAGGACACACACAACTAGCTCCTGGAACTACAACTTGCATATCCATCGGTCCGGCCCCTGAAAATTTAATTGATAAAGTAACTGGTGACTTGAAATTACTATGATTTTTTGATTATCTTTGGAATAAGATATAATGAGGACTTTGCATTTTTTCAATTGTGAATAAAAAAGGACTTATTGTTGCTATATTTTTTGGAGTGATTATGACTACCTCTCTTGCAGCCGGAGCTTTTGTTAATCAAGCTCCTCCTATATCTATGGATGATGATCTGACAATAACTGGAACTCCTGCAGATAATTTTCCTGATGCTCAACGTGCACAATTTTGTGGTTCAGGTGATGCTAAATCAACTACATATGTTACAGAATACACAATTCCAACTGTCTGTACAAACCCTCTGGCTATTGTTACTGATCATGAAGGAAATGTTTGGTTTGCTCAAACCAATACCGGAAATTTAGCGAAATTTGATCCTATTTCAGAATCCTTTACAGAATTCGAGAATCCCAATTGGCCTCCAAATGGACGCTCAATGATGTGGGGAATTGATTATTCTCCTGATGGCTCTATTTGGTATACTGATGAAACCTTTGATTCTATTTGGAAATTTTCCTCTATTGATGGAAAGTATCAGAGATTACCATATCCTTCTGAAGGTGATTCTCTTCCTCAAAAATTAAAAGTTGATGGTTCTCAAATTATTGTGAATGATTTTACTGGAAATAAAATTACTTTCTTAGATCCTAC
>JAQBBT010000173.1:0-3676 GCA_032125915.1 Nitrososphaerota archaeon | reverse complement strand
ACCACTTGCCAAAACATTATTCATTGCAGTTCTTCCTGCATTGACCTTTTGTTCCTTGAAATCAAACTGGTCCCAAAATACCCCCTGAACATAAGAAGGCTTTTTGCTCACAAAGCTTTCAAATGAATTCTTTGGGGAGTTTTTTTCCCATAGTTTATCCCATTCATCAAGATCCTGGTTTAGATACTCATCGGACATGTCACGCATTGATTTTAGATTTTCTTGGGCTTGGTTATTTTGAAATTCTTTTTGTTTTAATTCTTCAATCATCTTTTTTGTCTGCTCTATTTTTTTTAGGATGTCTTGTGCAACTGGATCATTATTTAGATCATCAGATAGTGTAACTTGGTTTCCCAATTCAGATTGAGTTTGTGCATAGCTAGTATGGATTAGAGAAATTAAGATTACACCTATAATGATAAAATGAGGTAATTTTGTATTAAATCCAAATAAGTGCTTTAATCTAATCTGAGACATCGCTATATTATGAATTAAAATGGAATTCATTAATTTTATTATATGTTATAAATAATAAGGGTTAGGACACTCATAATTAGTTTTTAAATAAACGATAACGATTTTTGAAAAAATCAAAATTATTGAGTTGTTGAAAAATTAAAAGAAATAATATTATTTTTTGCTTGGAATTGGAGTCATCATTTTGTTCCCAGTTATTCCAGATACAATGCTTGCAATTCCATTGAATAGCAATCCAAGGGAAACAAACACTATCATCATTACAACTCCAAGGCCAGGATATCCATGCAAAACTCCGGCAAACGCAACTGCAATTGCACCTAGTACAATATTTGCAATACTAGATCCTTTCGCAGTATTTCTTGAAGTAATTCCGCTTGCAATAAGACCCAAGCCATGAATTAAAATGAATATTGAAACAATTGTAATAAGAGTGACAACTGCAGCGATAGGATTTACAAGTGAGAAAACTCCTCCAGCAATTGAAATTGCGCCGATTGCAATGTTAATACCCCTAAAGCTTTTAGAGACATGTTTTGGTAATGCGCCACCTATAATTCTTGAAACTCCAATCATGATTAATGCAACTCCTAATAACGTGACATAAAGCAAAGTAGTGGTATCAGGATTTGATAAAACCCATCCAGATAATGCAATAGCAATTGCGCCTAGAATAATTTCAGCTATACGAATGCCTTTGGGTGTTTTTTCAAAACTCAATGCATGCTGCCATTTGTATGGTTATTTAAAGTAAGATCTTATGAATAGTTTAGATTATTTTTAATTCTCATTATTCTAAAAATAATTTTAAATCCAATTCGTTTGGAAGATACAATTTGAGGCTAGAAATGGAGGGTGGTTGATAAGAAAATTATTCAACATCAATTGTGTATCCATCACAATAAAAAATATACTTTTCGCGAATTTCTTCTTCTGATTCATTTGTTATTTGATAAAGAAATGAAAAATCTTGTGAGTACCAATCAAAATCAATTGCAGTACATGTTTTGTATTGTAATGTTGTAAGAATTCTACCGTCACCTGTAAGAACCTCAACGTCAACATCTATTGGTTCAGGTTGTTTTCCCGGGTTTACGTATCGAGCAAGATAATTGTAAAGTTCAGTTTTATCCTTATCAGGTGTTGCCTCTATAAAAAAACCAAAATTATATTGCTTTGGATGGTTCAATGGTGTAAGTGGACCTCTATTCTGCGAGAGTGCTTCAAAAATAGGAACTTGTTCAGTTGTACGTGTAAATTCTAATTCTCCATCTGATGCATGGATTCTATAAGACATTGCCCGATCATTATCTATTGGAGGTTCTTTTGCATAAAGAAGTTCTAACTCATCAGAAGAAGGACTAGTAGATTTTGCATCATAAATTGGATAGTTGTTAATTTGATGGGTATCATGAACCAACAAATCTTGTCCGGCACAGGCAAAATCTGTCTTGTCTCTAATTTCCCCCTGAGGGGTTTTTGAAAATGGATATGACAACATTGAATCATCAAGCCTCATTTGATAATTTGTAACCTTACAGTCCACATAATTCCACCTTTGTAAAATTGTATTATCACCTGCCAGCAAATCTACACTTACATCAAAAGGTTCTGGTTCCTTTACAGGATTCACATACCTTGAGAGAAAATCATAAAAAAGTTTCTTATCATAACTAGGAAGCGATTCTAGAAAAAACTGTGGAGGACCATCAATTTGATTTCCAGGAGCAGTCATAGTCACAAATGGAGTCTCAAATGTCTCAATAGAGGGTGCAAAGTTTCTAAAAGTAGTTGAAAAGACTTGCTTTATCTCTCCATTAAAAAAACGGACCACAAATTTTTTTGCTTGGGCATCATCAGGAATAGAATTTAATAATGATAAATCTACTTTCTCTCGCTTAGGGTTTACTTCTACTTGATATCCTTGACATGAAAAAATTGTTCGTTCACGAATTTCAGGGCCATATTCTTTGCCAAGTGGATAAACAAAAACAAAGTTTTGTAAATATGGTAAATATTCACTCAGTATACATTTATTATAATTTATTGTAACAATTGTAGAGCCATCACCTGAAATGATATCAATATCAACATCTATTGGTTCAGGAGTTTTTCCAGGGTTGAAATATCTGGAGATGGTATGATAAAGGTCTGCTTTATCTTTGCTGGGTAATGATTCTAGTGAAAAATACGACGAAAAACCTTGAGACTGTAAGGAGTTGATAAAGACAGGGTCTTCTCCTGGTTGAAACTTTCCAAAGGTATGAAAAATTTGAGTTTCAATCAACTCTCCTCCGGAAATTTTTACAATATAGCCTATGGCTCTGTTACTTTCAGGTACAATGGTTTTAGAAAATGGAGATATCCTAGATGAAGTTTTTTCCTTTGCGACTCCAAACAAAGTATCAAAGTCTCCAGGAATATACTCTGAGGAAGATTGTGGAGTGGAACCTACAAGGATAATTTTTTTTTCAATTAGAAATTGAATCGAATTTAGATATTCTTGCTCGCTGATTTTACCTTCAGCCCACCATAAAGCATTGTTTTTCACCCAATCTGGGATTTCATTTGCAGCAAAAGCATAATCCACTCCAATTGCAAAAGGGATGATTATTCCAAGAACAATGAGATAAGAGATCCTCAACCATAATTCTTTTTAGAATTTTCTAATAAGTGTTAAAGAGAAAATTCTCATCCGTCTTCAAATTATTCAGTTATTTTGTATTTTGATTCAACTGTTTTGGGAAATTCAATTTTAAATCTGTCACAATCCAAGATGAATTGATTTACTTTAGAGTGTAATAGTAAAAACTAATCTAGTCATCATCATCTTTGTCGTCATCATCTTTGTCGTCATCTTCTTTCTCATCTTCATCCTCATGCTCGTCATATCTGTCATCATGGTCGTCATCATCCTCATCTTTAGTGTCATCATCATTGTTTATCTCAGAGTTTGATTTTTCCTCATCATCTTTGTTTTGGTTGCCATTTCCAGAGTTATTTACGCCTGAGTTGCCTTTGCCAGAGTTGTCTTTTTTGTTTTCATTGTCATCCTTGTTGTTCTTTCCAGAGTTTGATTTTTCCTCATCTTCATCACTGTCGTTTTGATTACCCTTTCCAGAATTATTTACGCCTGAGTTGCCTTTGCCAGAGTTGCCTTTTTCATCATCATTGTTGTTTCCTTTCCCAGAGTTTGATT
>JAQBBT010000172.1:0-6378 GCA_032125915.1 Nitrososphaerota archaeon | reverse complement strand
TAATTTTTGCACAACTTTATTTGCTAGTTGATCTGCCAGCCCACGATCGGCTTTAGATGTGGCTGATAATGCCATAAAGATAGCATTTGAAATTTTATTTTCATTAAAGGCCCTTACTGCACCACTGCGCTTACGGATCTCATTGATGGTACTTTCAATTTGTGAATTATCCAATTATAATCTCCTCGAAAGAGGTATAATGAATATGGATATAACTTGTGTGCTCGAAAAATTTTGATCTGGTCCCCTTTACTTGTCAATTTTTTTAATACCATTACTATGAAATTCATACCGGCACAACTTATTCGACATAATGATGATCGTATAATTATAAATAGCCTTAATTTTTTGGAAAATGATCATAAATAGTTTTGAAACTACGAATTTCAGACTATGTAAGGTGACTTACACTTGGGACATTTGTCAGTGAACTGTTCTTCCTTAAAGCCACACTCTCCACAGATTGCCGTATTCCTTACTGGTTTGAAGGAATTCGTCAACTCTGCTGTTTTCTCAATTGATTTTTTTATATCTTCAATTTTAGCTTCATTGTCAATTTGCAAAATAACTGAAAGACCACCATTTAGAATCTTTGAAAATTTATTGCACTCTACGATTTCCTCACTTTTGCTAGTATAGCCACCAATTTCAGAGGCATTAAGGATTATTCCTTGTGTATAGTAATCAAGATCTCCTATATTTAGAGCAGAATTCTTACCATATTTTTCACCATCAAGGTTAGCAAATCTGGTAGATCCCTCAGTCTCAATCATAGATATGAGAACTGGATCACCTAGTTCCTTGCCTTTTTTGGCGCCAACATCTACTGCTGTCTCTATTACTTTATGAAGTATTGCACGACCATCCTTGTTTTCTTTATACCCTAGAATGTTAAAAACTGCTTCTTTTAGACCGACAAGATTTACAACAAGTGAGACTGAACTTCTTTGCATGTATTGTGTGTTCTTTGCAAGGATTGGATTTAATCCTCTTCGTGTAAGATCAGAAATGTCCTTCTTTCTTATTGCCATAGAAGATAATGCTGGTTTCATTAGTAATGCAAGTCTTGCTCTAAAATAGGTTTCATCTTTGTTTGATTCAAATGCAAGTCTTGGAAGATTTATTGAAACAGATTGTAAGGTAATTGCAAGTGGTCCAGTGTTTTTAGTTGGACCATTTGTAATTCCATAACTTGAAATTTGATCTTTTGCAAATGTTACTTTTCCTCCAATTGAAATTATTTCGGCTGTTTGTTCTGAAACATCACTGATCTTTCCTTTCGAATAATCTATAATCAAACCGATCTTTGGAGCAGGTGTTATTTTTGTATAATTTTGATATGCATTTATTATTGCATTAATGACTTTGGTATCAGATCCTAAAGCAAGTCTTATTGAAATATGGGTATTTGTTTTGTTGTAATTTGATGTGGTGGATGCAGTAGCAAATGCGTTTGTTATTTTTTGTTCAAGTTCAGCTATGTTCTTTGAATGTTTACTAAATAATAAAACAAGTCCATCAAGAACAATTTCTTGTGAAGCTTCTTTTGAAAGTAGAGATATGATTACGGATAAAGAAGATGTGACATCATCAAGTGATTTTGATGATGGTACTCTTGATACATCGAGATATTTTCCACCAAGAATAATTCCATCTTCAATGAGTTCTTTTACGTTTACAAAGATTGTATCAGGAATCATTGACCATAAACCAGGATTTGTAATGTGTAAATCTCCAGAAAGATGTGAATCAGCAACATCTTTTGGCAAGACATTAGTTAGTAGATGTTCTGCAAATACTCGTTGACCAGTATTAAATAACAAGCCATCTGCTCCATTTCCCACATTATCTAGGTTTGTGAGCATTTCTTGGATATCATAAACAGGTAGGCCTAGGCGTGCAAGTTTGTTGCGATATTCTTCATGACCGTGCTCTAATAGTACAGAATTGACCATTTCTCGTATCAAAGAGCCAGTCAGATATGTGGTCTGATATTTATAAATTCTATTTTCAACTTCTTCAGTAATTTTTTGGGCAAGTTCCAGTGGAAGACTTCCTTCTCTAACTAAGGATTGAATGATTTTGTGGGAATTAAATTCCTCAATGGATTCATGGGATGTTCTAACATACATTTTTCCACTTTCAATGATTGATCTTTCTTCAATTTGTCTTGCTAAGCTTAAAACTAGTTTTCCAAGATTTGTAATGGTGTAACGTCTTTCAGATTTATTTAATGCAACAAGTGATTGTCTTAATAATTTTCTTAGATGGTATGCAAATTTGCCACTTTCTTTTTTTGATTTGAATCCCGCAAGTGATTTTAATTCAGAGTAAGTCAAAGGACCTTTGGAATTTAAAATTCTCAAGATATCAATTCTGTTGGGACTTGCCATGACAGAAAAGATCATTCTGACTCGCTTTGATGTTGATTGAAGAATACCTCCTTTCTTTGATTCGTCGAGTTCTTCGTTCATATCCATATCCACATCCATATTCATGACTAAAAAAAGGAGTAATTAAGACTTGTGACTGGATAATTTTTTAAAAAATTAGATCAGATTTTGGGGTTTGGATCATTTTTTTAAAAATTAGATCATTTTTTAATGGATTTAGATCATTTTTTGATCAGTTAAAATCATTTTTTTAAAAAATTAGATCATTTTTTAATGAATTTAGATCATTTTTTGATCAGTTGAAATCATTTTTTTAAAAAAATTAGATCATTTTTCTTGAACATCAAGAGAAAATTCTGATGTCGATAATCTTTGTCCACATGAAGGACATTTTCCATTGTAATGATTCATTACATCTTTTAGAGCTTTTAGCATTTTCATGGTTGTAATCTTTTCACCGCATTTTCCACATGTAACTTCTACTGACATGAAAATGATCAGAAATACAAAATAATTAAGAATCGATTGTGATTTTATTTTATAATTTCACTAAATTATTTTACTGCTTTTCAATGATAATTCCACGTTCATCAAAACCAGTAATTTTAGCTCTTGCTCCAACAGGGAGATCTGCAGGTGTAGCGATATCTGCCATAAATCCTGAAATTCTTAATTCAACATTATCCAAAAGCATTATAACAAAAGCGTATGGGGTATATTTTTCAAAGCCTGCAGGAGCGACTGTAATTATGGTGTAGGTAGCAATTGTGCCTGTGCCATCTAAAATGACATCCTCAAATCCCTTACTGCCACATTTTAGGCAATAATAGGCTGTAGATAAATGAAGATAACCACAGCCAGTACATTTGTGAGTCAGGAGTTTACCTTGTTTAGCATTTTCAATAACTTGTTCTTCGATGGACATTTTACACACTCTGGAAGATATGAACGGCACAACTAGCCCCTGTTGCACCAAAGTTATGAGTTAAACCAACTTTTGCATCTTTAACAGTTCTTGCTCCTGCTTTTCCAGTTAGTTGATCAAATACTTCTACTACTTGTCCAATACCAGTAGCACCAATTGGATGTCCTTTTGATTTAAGACCACCTGATGGATTAATTGAAATGTCAGAATTTAATTTTGTTCTGTCTTCTCTAACGGCTTGAACACCTTTTCCTTTCTCAAAGAATCCCAAATCTTCAGTGTCAACTATTTCTGCAATTGTAAAGCAGTCATGTACTTCTGCAAAGTCTATATCTTTTGCAGTAATACCTGCCATTTTGTATGCTGCTTCAGATGCAATCTTTGTACTTGGAATTGTAGTTAAATGTTCTCGCCCTTGTAATGCAGCAGCTGATCCACCTCTACCTGAACCAATTACTTCAATATAATCACCCCCATGTGCTTTTGCAAACTTTTCAGAACAAAGAATAACAGAGCTTGCACCATCAGAGAATGGACAGCAATCATAAAGCTTTAGAGGACTTGCAACTACTGCAGATTTCATTACATCATCTATTGTAATTTTTTTTTGCATGTGAGCTTTTGGATTTAATAGACCATTATCATGATTCTTTACTGCAACTTTTGCAAAGTCTTCTTCAGTTGCATCAAACTCTGTCAAATAAGCTCTAGCCATTGATGCAAATAATCCTGGAAATGATGCACCAGCTTGACCTTCATAGAAAAAGTCTGAACAATATGCAAAGTATGTTGTTGTCCATTCAGTTCCTGTGTGAGTTACTTTTTCAACACCAGTTGCTATAAGACAATCATAAAATCCTGCTGCAATATTTGCATATGCCTCTCTAAAAGATACAGAGCCACTTCCACATGCAGACTCTATTGTTAATGATGGTTTATCTGGAATTCCCAATCTACTCATTAAGACAGGTCCGATGTGTACCTGCTTGTCTGCAACTCCGAAGACATTTGAAATATAGGATGCTCCGATCTCTTTTGGGTTAATTCCTGCACTTTCTATGGCTGAAACTGATGCTTGAGTAGTGATATCTGCAAGGCTATCTGCTAATTTTCCATATTTGGTGCTACCAGCACCAAGAACACAAACCTTTTCCACTAACAAGACTGACAACATTCCCTATAAAAATCGTTTTAGTAAAATCAGTAAAAGAACATGCCAAGAAAAAAAATACAGCTTCAAACAATCCAATTAAAGAAGATAGAGAGACATACTGTAAAGTTTACAAAATCCAAAGTCATGATCTTCAAAAAAGAGATCGCACAATATTATGATACTAATGGATTTCTTTCCTGGTCCTCCAAAGAAAAAAAGTATATTATTTTGGGAACAAATACTCCAAAGAAGGGCTTGGTACAATGTCCAGAGTGCAAGCTTGGCCAGTTGATGGTTATCAGATCAAGGACAACTAGAAAAAGATTCATGGGTTGTTCAAATTTTTATGGTGGATGTAAAGCATCATCCCCTCTTTTGCAAAAAGCAAAACTTCGGGCAATTAAAGCAGCATGTGAAGAATGTAAATGGCCAATGATAATTTTTCGTTATTCACGAAAACAAAAGTGGGCTAGACAGTGCTCTAACTTTAATTGTAAAACTAGAATACCTAAGACTTCAAGTTAGAATATACATCTGTTCTTCTGTTTTTTAGTAAAGGCAGAACTTTACGAATTTGTTTTATCTTTTTTAATTCAATGTTAACATATCCTATTCCTTGTTTCTTTTTCATATCAAGTAAAATTTTTCCATATGGATCGACTACAACACTACGTCCACAGTAAATGTTACCTACTTGATCAGGTGCTACAACATAGCAACCATTCTCAATTGCACGAGTCTTGTTTATTGTTAACCAGTGTTCTTCTTTCATGTCACCTTTTACCCATGCAGATGGTGCAACTAAAATCTCAGAGCCTGAAATTGCAAGCGATCTGGACATTTCAGGAAATCTCAAGTCATAGCAGATCATCATTCCAACTTTACCAATTGATGTTTTTACTGGTTTGGTAATCTTTGATCCTGATGTCATTTTATCTGATTCTCTAAATCCTAGTGCGTCATAGAGATGAATTTTTCTGTAAGTGGAGATTACTTTGCCTGATTTGTCAATTACGAATGAAGTGTCAAAGACACGGTCTTTTTTGGTGCTTTTCTCATAAAATGATCCGATTACCTCAATGTGGTTTTCTTTTGCTGTCTTTGCAATTGTATTTACAAAATCACCATTAATTGATTCAGCAAAACTTGCTAATTGTTTTGGTGTTTGAGAAGAATTTGTGTAAAACATCATAAATTCTGGGACTGCCACAAGTACTGCTTTGTTTTGTGCTGCCTTTGAAATATAATCAATAATTTTTTCAAGATTAGTTTCCTTGTTAGTAGATGCCTTAAACTGGACAACTGCTACTTTCATAGAATTTGTAGTTACAAATGAGAATAAAAGGATAGAGAAATCGGTAATGGTTATGTGGGACTAGTAATAAATAGTTCAGACTGTAAGTAAAGTTATGACACAAAGTAAATGCCCATACTGTGAATCTTTGTTTGAGGACAATGAACAATTATCAAAGCATATTGATAGAATTCATAACAATGCAGATGCAATAGGCGATACACAGAAATTCTAAGTTTTTAATTTTAAATTGTTTTTAAATAGTATAATTATCTAATGTGCCATTTTGTTATTATGCAAACATATTCCAAATTATGTATACGACCAAAGTATGTCTCTGTGGGTGTAAGAGTAAATATTCTGGTCTTTCTTTTTAAAAAAAATAATTAAAGCTGGTTTCCAGCTAAAAACCAATTTTCTTTTGGATTATCCTCAAAGACTACAATTACGTGATTCTCTTTTGTTTTTAGAATTTCAACAGCTGACTTTGTAATTGCCTTTGCGTATTCATTTTTTTGTTCTTGAGATCTTCCAGGATACATTGATACTGTTATCAAGGGCATGACTAGTCTGAAATAATTCGTTGATTTATTCTTTAGAGTTAGTAGTCTGG
>JAQBBT010000171.1:0-5243 GCA_032125915.1 Nitrososphaerota archaeon | reverse complement strand
AATAAGATTATCCACCTCAGGGAAGGAGTATGCAACTATTTTCATCCAAGGATATGTTGGATCATATAATCTGTAAAATCCCATCTCATCAAATGTTATGTCAATTGATTCTCCTGGTAATATTTCTGCAGTTGCGATTCTATCGTCAGGAGTAAATGGATTGTGACGGTCGCCGTAGTTTTCTTTTCCACTAAAAATACTATGAGAAACCTCATCTTCATTTACAAAAGTAATTGTAGTTCCAGGCTCAATTGTTATTCTATCCTGTGAGAAATAACTTAATCTTAATGGATTAGCATCTTCTCTAATTCTAGGATCTCTAGTTCCACCACTTTCAATGTAACTACTTGCTACTCCTTGAGTTGATGAATGAAGAAGAATCAGTATTACAGGTGTTTCTTCTTCAAGACTAATTTCAATTCCTTCAGAGATTTTTGTTAATTTAGAAAGTTTTGCAGTATAGATTATTTTGTATGAATCATCAGATGTTGTAATTCTTCCTGTAAATCCGTATATCGCGGCATCTTTACTTTCTTCAATTAAACGTCCAAAGAAACTAATGGATGTATCAAAACCCCTCATGCTTTCAATATCTCCATTAATTCTGATATAACGTCCTTCACGAAGAAACGTACCCTCTAATTCAGATATTACAAAATCTTCGTTATCCAAGGTGACAAATCCATCTTCTATCAAAAAGTCAATACTACTACCAGATTGTTGATGAGATGAGAGACCAATATCAATTTCTGAAAGTCGGATTAATTCTTCAGTTACTGCAAAGCCAGAACCTTCAAAAAGATAAGCTGAATTTTCATTGACTTCCGCAAAAGCATCATTAATGAAAAATCCAGATGAAATTACAAGTAAAGTCAGAAGTCCTACAATGGAAATATTCACATTATATTTTCCTAGTAATTTGGTTTATAATTTACTACTGAATTTTTTTAGACTGGGTACACAAATCCTTGGTTTTTTTGAGACTAAAGCTCAGGTATTGCAAATCCTTCTTCTAGAGAAAGTTTTATCATATAATCTTCCAAAAATCCACCAGCTAAGAGGAGACCAATTACAATAGCAA
Organism: Nitrososphaerota archaeon; assembly: GCA_032125915.1. Taxonomy (GTDB): domain Archaea; phylum Thermoproteota; class Nitrososphaeria; order Nitrososphaerales; family Nitrosopumilaceae; genus Nitrosomaritimum. The sequence continues at coordinate 4,162 of JAQBBT010000171.1, read as the reverse complement.
TTTCAATCAGAGTTGGTTTTAAAAATGGACCAAGTTTAGTTTTTTTTGTAATTGCTCTAATCAGAATAAAACTCCTTGATGTTGCAAGGGAGTAGGCACCAAGCTCCATTAGTCCAAATGGAGAGAGATAGAGAATGGCAAGTGGTGGAATTTCTCCTAATTCTGGAGTTATGGAGACTATTGCTGCAAAAGCAAATCCTGTAGACCAAGCTGAAAACAACCCCCAAGCTACCCCAAAACCTGGAATAAACATCGGTAATGAAATGGTTGTATTATGAACAAAAATTCCAACTGCGTCTATATCATCTACTAATTTTTCGAATTCCTCCATGAAGATATTTGCTTCCTCTTCACTTACTTCTGCCATTGATCCTAGTTGAAATGCCGCGGTAAACAACCCCATAAATACAAAAAATGTAATTATTCTAATTCTAAACATAGTAATTTTTCCTATTTACAATATTTGAGGGTTGGGCTAGGCGCAGATTTAATTAAACCAGAAAGTGTTCTTGGATGTTGAAAAAAGAATTAACTTTTGTTTTAAATTATGCTTTGAATAAAGGGTTTCAAATTTCGCCTACTGCATTTGAATTTTTAGAAAATGTGGATGTGGAAAAACTCGAAAAAATAATTAAAGAAATTGTACGTGAGAAAACAAAACAAAAATTATTTCAAATCAATCAAGATGATTTGGAAAATTATTTTGGAATAAAGGAAGATAAAAATCTCCAAAGTGATTTTAAAGTACTCTTTGATCCATCGTTGAAAATTACTAGTGGAGAGGGCATAAGTGGCTACTACTCATTATTTGCCAGCCGGTTTAACAAACTAAAAAGAATAATTTCTGATAGGCCTGAATCTAAAATGTTAAAGTCAATTGCTTCTGTAAAATCAGCAAAATCTGATGATGATATGTATGTGTGTGGTTTAGTTACTGCAAGAATTAGTGAAAGAAACATCACCAAACTACTATTAGAGGATCCCTCAGGCTCACTTGAAGGAATTATTTTTGATAATGATTTGCAAAAAATGGCAGATTCGTTGTTAAATGATCAATTTATTATGGCACGGGTAGGATTTGGGAAAAATTCTGGTTTAATTATCAAAGATTTGATTTCTCCTGATATTCCTGACCAAGCCTCAAATAGGTCTGAATCAGAAACTTTTGCAGTTTTTCTCTCAGATTTGCATATTGGAAGCAAATACTTTATGGAAGAAGAATTTAGTGAATTTGTTTCATGGTTATCAAGTCCTGATCCTGTAGCACGTAAAATTCGATTTGTATTAATCGGTGGAGATTTAGTAGATGGAGTTGGGATATACCCAAATCAAGACAAAGAATTAGTTTGTCAAACCATTGAAGAGCAGTTAAAAAAGGTGGAGGATTTAATTAGTAAGATTCCAGAATATATCAAAATATTCATTATGCCTGGCAATCATGATCCTGGAAGAAGAGCATTACCACAGCCTGCGATACCAAAAAAACTCAATCCTGGATTATGGGAGAAAAATAATGTGATTATGGTTGGCAATCCTGCTGTTATTTCATTAAATGGAGTAAAAGTATTGATGTTTCATGGACAAAGTATTGATGATATTGTAAAAACTACTCCAGGTTTGAGTTATGATAGTCCTACTAACGTTATGAAACATCTTCTTAGAGCAAGACATCTAAGTCCAATTTATGGTAGTCAGACACCTATTGCTCCCGAAGTAGAAGATTTGATGGTTATTGAGGATATTCCAGATATTTTTCATGTTGGTCATGTTCATCGGGCTCAATTAGATATGTACAAAGGAATTCTTTTGATAAATTCTGGATCATGGCAAAACCAAACTCCTTTTCAGGCTAGTGTAGGAATGACTCCAAATCCAGGTATTGCATTAATGGTAAATTTGAAAACATTTCAAGTACTTCATCAAAATTATAATTCAAAATTAGACAATATCTTGCAAAGTTAAATCATCTTTGAAGGTCTTTTTTATCATTTCAGATGATATTGTTAGTTTGTACTTTTTTGTGCGTCCATGAATTCCCTGATGAATCAGTCTACCGCTAATTATTCCGGATAATTCAATTTCACTTAACATTTGAGTTATCCGTCTTTGTGTAAGTTCATCACGCCCTACTGTTTTACATAAACTCTTGTAAGATGAGTAAATTTCTCCAGTAGATGGCCCTCCTGCCTTCATTATCGCTAAAATTACCAATTTTTCATGAAGAGGGTAAGATTTGAGGGAAGTTTCCTCTTTATTCTCTTCAATTTTTTGAGATGCTTCTCGTACATGTTCTTTTGTAACATTTTCTGATTGTTGTCTTTCGGCAATTTCTCCTGCTACACGAATCAAATCTATAGCTCTTCTAGCATCTCCATGCTCCCCTCCTGCTAGGGCTGCACATAGATTTAGAGCAGATTCATGAACTGAGTTAGGAATAAAGGCCACATTGATTCTTTCTTCTAGAATTTTTTTGATTTGTTCAACATTATAATTTGTAAATACAATCTCTTCTTCTCCAAGACTGCTAATTACTCGTGGATCAAGTTTTTCTTTAAATGTTAAATCATTTGAAATTCCAACCAAGGTCAATGAACCTTGATCTAGTCTTTCATTTGCCCGAGTTAATTGGTATAGAATATCTTTGCCTGTTTTGGAGATAAGTTGGGCAAGATAATCAATTTCATCAATAACAAAAATTACATTAATTTTTTCTTTATCTATGTTGTTTAAAATTCGTTTAAAGACCTCACTGATGGCAAGACCAGTAGTTGGTAATTCTTTATCAGTTAGTTCTAATTGCCTTCCAAAACTTACAAGTAAACCATAAAGTGTTGTTTCCTCTTTTGAGTTGGAATAAACTAGTTTTATAGGGAAATTGGATTTTTCCACTCTTTCTTGAATTTTAGATATCACTTTTTTAACAACTAAGGTTTTTCCTGTTCCTGGTTTACCGTAGACTAGTAGATTTGAAGGTCTAGATTTTTTAAGGATAGGAAGAAGTGATTGGGTTACTTGTTCTTGCTCTGAATCTCTATGTTGGATAATTTCAGGAATATAGCTAAAATGAAGAATATCTCTGTTTTGTATAATTGATTTTCCAGATTCAGCTGCATCTAACAATCTATCAATTGGATCTGACATACTCACACACCTTTATTTCTACTAGTAAACAACATAATCATATCTGAATTAAGAGAGTATAGAATAGAATACTAATTCTAGTTTAGTTTGTAATTAATTATTTTTAGTTAGATTTACTCTCTTTAAAAAAATTAAAGAAAAAACAGAGTGGAAATATTGGTGTGTGGGTTATCTATGATTATCAAATTAACATATTGTTAATTTCTTGTTAAGAAAAACCATAAAAAGGCCATTTTGACCCCCTTATTTCCATTCCAGGCGTTAAGATTGATGTTAACATTGTGAACATTGGATATTTGACCCCCTTATTTCCATTCCAGGCATAAAATAAGGCCCTTAAATTAACCATTTGAAAAATTTTTGTTAATAACAAAAAACATCATAGGCGTGACTTATGCAGTCAATGTTAACAAACCACATAGTTAACAAAACTTCTTGGATCTATTGAATTGTTAACAATCGATCCTCATAGATCTTAAAGATGGCCAAAAAACGAATTCGTATCGATATGGAAGACTCTGATGGAGCCCGTTATGATATTAAATTAGAGGGAAATGTTACTAGAGATAAAGTCCTTAAAATATTTGAAATGATGGATTTAATGAATATTGAAGAAGAACAAGAAATCACAAATATGGACTCAATTGGTGCTAAAATTTGGCATATTGTAGATAAATTCTTCCCAATGGGTAAATTCACATCCACAAATATTCTAGAAAAATATGAAGATGAATATAATGAACCTGTAAAATTAAGTATTATCTCTACATATTTGTCAAGATTTTCCACAAAAGGAAGAGTTGATAGAATTAGAACTGGGCGTGAATGGACTTACCAAACCATAAAACTTAGTCAAAAACAAAAATAGAATTACGAAATTGTTATTTTACGTACTATTAGCCGGTCTTTACCTAAAATCAATTTCACATACTCTCCTTTCTGAACATCCATGTATTTTCTAAATTGTTTTGGGATTGAAATTGTACCTGCAGAAGTTATTTTTACTAAAACTTCATTTTCT
>JAQBBT010000170.1:0-2738 GCA_032125915.1 Nitrososphaerota archaeon | reverse complement strand
CTCATTGTTGGTTTAACTCCAGGTTTAATTTACTGGTTAGCAATTACCGCAAAGAGAAAATAAGTTTTATACCATTTTTAATTTCTTTTTATTGATTTCACAGTGTAAACTGGGTTTAACGTTCTTACCTTTCTTGTTCATTATTTGATATGTTACACAAAATTAATCTATTCTAACAAGAAAAATTATGACAAAAGTGGTTCTATGTGCATTTTTGATATTGTTACTGATTCCGTTTAGTCAGGGCTTTTCTCAAGTAACAGACAATCTTCCAACATTAACTGTCTTCCTTAACAGTGAAAACATTCACGTCTATCAGGATTCTGACGGATATACTGTTGTAGTTGGAATTGTTGAAAACAATAATTCTCTCACACCTATAACCAATGTAAAAATTCAGGCAATGTTTTTTGATGAATTCGGTCTTGCTCCTTTGGAAGTAATACAGGGAAATACCATACTTGAGGTAATTCCACCTAATGGAAAATCCCCTTTCTCTATTCGCTCTGAAAGTCCCAATCCTAGCATATCTAAAGCGTCTGTTTATCTTTTAGGCGACTACACCCCTTCAAATGTAAAAGAAAAAGGACTTTCTGTATATTCTAGTGATGTGTTTTTGGATACTTCTTTAAAATTTTCTGGGGTTCTTCAAAATAGCGGCGCTCCCAATTCTGATACTAATGTGTATCTTGCATTCTATGATGGTTTTGAACCGGCACGAATTCTCAGTGTATCCACAATAAAACTTGGTGATGTGGGGCCAAATGCCGAGGTTTTATTTGATCTTGATGAAGTAATTGACTCAAGTTCTGTGGGCTTTTTCTTATTTGCAGAATCAAATGTTTTCATTTCTGACCTTGTTGATGTCAAAATCCCAAAATGTCAAACATCTGATAAACTGGTAACTATCTCTGATGTATCTGTAGAAGATTCTAACGGAAACAAATTATCTGAACTCAGTGTTGGCTCACCAGTCAATATCGAGAGTAAATCTTTGATTCAGTTTACAGGAGATCAAAAATGTGATGAAACTGCCTACACCTACTATGTCCAGGTAAAGCAATCTGGCGAATTACCTTATGTTGAATATGTTGGAAAATATAATGGACGATTTATTGGAACTGGACAAGAAACTCAAACCATAGATTGGATTCCAGAGAAAACTGGCTTATATTTCATTGAAACTTTTGTTTGGGATAGGAATAATATCCCAATTGCTGAGCAAGGTCCATTTGTTCTAGTGCTTGTAAAGTAAGATTTCAATCGATGATTCTGTTTTCTGCTCACCGTTTAAATGCAGAAAGGAATGTGCCATGTTAATTATGAACTCAAAGAAAATTTTCATTATTTCTGTAATTTCATTGGTACTTGCATTTTCTTCAGAACCGTCAGTTTTTGGTTATGGTGGACCGCCTGAACAAAGCAGTGCTAACAATTACACTGTGGAGATAATTTCTGATGATATCTCATATGCACTTGGGGAATCTGTGATGTTTTCTGGTAGTGTAAACAAGTATGACGAAGAGAGAAATTTACGAATTTCAATTTTTAGTGCTGGAAATGACTTGGTTCTCTCTCAAACAACCTCTGTGGATGATGACGGTACATTCTCACATGGTGTAACACTGGATGAAAAATTCAGCGATGGGACATTTAAAGTCAAAGCTCAATATGGAAATTCAAAGACAACTATCACAATCATTTCATTTGAAGTAATTTCTAGTGACGCAAAATCTGTTTCTCAAAACAACAAAATCCCTGATTGGATTAAGAACAACGCCGGATGGTGGGCAGATGGACAAATTGATGATGGTTCATTTGTTGAGGGCATTCAATTCTTGATCAAAGAAGGGTTCATGAAATTATCGAAATAAAGCAAAATTTCTAAATAATTTACACCCAAAAGATACAAAAAAACTAGTAGATTTATTTTCAAAGAATAATATCAGTTTGCATGTCTAAATTTTCTCTTGTAGCGACGGGTGGGACTTTTGATATTCTCCATAGGGGTCATTTTACTTTGCTATCAAATGCATTTGATATTGCTGATAAAGTAATCATAGGAATTACAAGTGATGAATTTGCTAGCAAAAAAGGTAAAATTCCTACAAACAGATATGATCAACGTTTTGAAAATTTAACATCTGTTATTTTGAAAGAATTTCCTGATGCCTCTTTTGAAATTAGTAAATTGGAAGATGATTTTGGACCTGCTGTTCTAGAAAAAGGAGTTGAAGCGCTGGTTGTTAGTGACGAAACAAGTAATCAGGGAACCATCCTTAATGAATTAAGATCAAAAAAGAATCTTCCACCTGTTCAAGTCGTTACAGTTCCAATGTCTTTGGCAAAAGACGGAACAAGAATATCCACGACTAGAATTAAAAACTCTGAAATTGACATTGATGGAAACTTGCTATCAATTGACAAGTAGCTTATCGAACTTTGAGTAATTGGAATAAAACAAAATTTTTGGATTGAGCCTAATGGCAATAATTAATCATATGATGAAAAAAATTGATACTGATGTAGCAAATCTCAAACAGGGATTACATCCTCAAAATCTTTCATATTGGTATGATAAAATTATTAAAGAAACCATTGAAATGGCTCCCCCATGGCTTCAGGATAAAATTAAAGTTCATCAAGATCCTGTTCTCCAAATGAAATTTAATTTAGATATTTCAAAACGCGCTGTAAGATATTTCATGATTGTAGTTGACAATAATTTAGATGATATG
>JAQBBT010000169.1:0-2540 GCA_032125915.1 Nitrososphaerota archaeon | reverse complement strand
TGTTGTTCTTACCCAATCAGGAATAGCTTATGCATCATCATGATCAAAACCAACTAGCACCTCAACGTCAATTTCTGGAGCAGCATAAGCATGTCCAGAAATTAACAAAATTACAAGAGGAATTATGTAAAAAATGATTATTTTTTTCAATTAGGAGTAATAGGATATAGTAGTAAATACCTTTTTCTAAAATTAATTAATTTGAATTTATTTTTTGTGGGTATTGGAATTTGAAAAATTACCCTGGATCTGATGCATTCAATATTTTTTGAGACAGTGTATGAAAAAATTAAGACAAGTATGAAAAATACTCAACAGACATAACACTAAATAAATTAAATCTCTAGTTACAGTGTGAATGGATTTACTGATTGCCCCAACTGTGTAAAAGACAAAGTCATTATTCCTTTTAGAGTGAAAGGTAATTCTAGGTTTTGCTTAACATGCAAGCCTGTATGCTAAGCACATTGCTTAAATCTATAAGGTAAACTTAACTCAATTCCGTTAATTTTTGTTTTGTAGAAATATCATATGTTCCTTTAATCTCTGTGACAAAGATCTTTCCATCCTTTTTTTGGCTTGTATGTGCGACATCCATAATGGCAGATACCACATCATCTAGTTGAGAGTCATTAATAACAAAAATAACTACTTGAGTTGAATTAAATTCAGCTATTTCTCCGGCAATTTCTGGTCTTTCACCTGATCCTTGTCCCAAAGATTCCATAAATGTAACTGCTTCAGCACCTTTGTTTCGAATCGCTTTAACCACTTGTAATGAAACATCACTTTGTACAATTGCCTCAATTCGCAGCATAGAATTTTTAAGAAATGTATCCTTTAAAAATATCAAAGGTCAGCACATTATTATAAAATATGATCTTCATATTAATAAAAACAATCCATTTTATAATTGGAATTAATCGGTAACACTTTGAATGAAATATTAATTTAAGATTATTTTTGAGCCATCCTAGAGGCCTCACCACTCTTAATTTTATTAAATCCATCAAGAATTTCTGCATCTGTTAATTCTGTGTCTTCTGTTTCTATCATAATTCTATCTAGTTTTTTGTTAATTATACTGGCTTTGTCTTCTAATGTGATGGCAGCCACTTTCACTCTTTTTGATCTAAGCCTGGAAACAAAGGGTCTGTCTAGGGTAATCACAACTGAATTAGTTTCTTGAGCATATTTGAGAATATTTTCATCATCTCTTTTTTCTTTAGTAGAACCAAGTTTTTCGGTGACAGTACTAACATCATATCCCTCCCTTAACAAAATATCTTTCAAATCCTCCAATGGAACATCAAGTATTATTTTTGGTTTAGAATTGATAAATTTCAATATGTTAACACATTATTTTTGTTTTCCTAAATTTGGATAATATGAAATTATTTTTTATGAATGATGAAGAATTGTAAAAATAATAACTAGATACCAATTTACATTATAGTTGGACGAATGCTGGATAACCATAAATGGACTCAAAGTAAGATATCTTGAATCTGGAAAGGGGAAAAATAGACATATTTTATTTATCCATGGTCTGGGATCTGCAGCAGATAGGTGGATGAAAATTCCAGATGAACTATCCTCAGATTTTCATTCTATAGCCATTGACCTGCCAGGATTTGGGGAAAGCGACAAACCTGCCAATATTGAATATACTATTGATCAATTCAGGCAGTTTATCATATCATTTCAAAAAAAGATTTCAATTCATGATGGGAATACGAGCCTAGTAGGTCATTCCTTGGGAGGTTATATTGCCTCTGAGATAGCAATTCAAAACCAAAATCAGGTTAAACAACTTGTTCTAATAGATTCTTCAGGAATGTTGAATCAACCTACTCCAATTCTTGAGGAATACTTCAATGCCGCAATGAATCCATCAAAGAATAATGTGAGAGAGGTATTTGAAAAGATGGTGGCAGACCCATCAAGAATTCCATCACAATTAGTAGATGGCTTTATCCGAAGAATAAATATGCCTAATGCCAAACATGCATTCAAATTAACTCTTGAAAATAGTGCAAAAACTCAGATTGGATTAGACAGGTTAAGGCTAATTAACAAAACTCCCACCTTAATTTTGTGGGGAGCCCATGACCATGTAATTCCACTTGATCACTCTAAATTTTTTAATGATTCCATTGTTAATTCAAGGCTTGAGATAATTGATGATGCAGGACATGCTCCTTTTGCTGAAAAGCCTGATCAAGTATGTAAAATATTAAGGAATTTTTTAATCTAACAATCAATAAACTTGTTAGCATATTAGGGTGCCAAATCGATTCAGCTGTTTTCTTAGAGTTTTACTTTAAAGTTGGATTAATTACAAGAATGGACTGATGATATAAATCAAAATGTCATTTCAAACCTTAAAGTCAAAAAGGATTCTTAATTCCCCAGCTTTGATGATTGGTCTGCCTTTAATCCCTTGTATCTATTTCTTATTGTAACTTCTGTAACACCTGCAGCTTCTGCCAAGTCGCGCTGAGTGATTGATACTCCATTTTTAACACATGATAGGTATA
>JAQBBT010000168.1:0-3649 GCA_032125915.1 Nitrososphaerota archaeon | reverse complement strand
TGTTGTTCTTCTTTCATCTCTTCTTGCTCAGATGCCCTATTTTCAGAATCAGTTGATTTCTCTTTGGCTTTTTTGAATTTATCTAAAAATCCCATAACATCCTAAATATTGTGTAAACTTAAACGTGTTGGAGTTTAGAATCTAATTTTTCAGATTATTCAATTAAACCACTTCGCCTTAGTGCTTGTATATAATTTTGAGCCTGAATTTTAGATTTTTCAGAGTGTTTATTTTTCTCAAGCCAATTTTGGTCTCATATTTAAATTTCAAAGTTGTTTTAAGCATTGACTTACGAACTGTTTACCATTCATCATCTTTGACAGCTTGCAATCTGATTACAGTTGGAATCAAATCATAAAACTTGAACTTTGACCATTTTAGTCTCACGAATTTTCTACAAGAATTATGAACTTAAGCTTGATCATTCCCCAAACAATACAACCCTAAAAAACGTCGATTATGCCTTATTCCAAAAAGTCACAATTCTTCATCCTTCCCAAAAAATAATTTTAAAATCTACATTAGTCTTAATCATAAATGTTAACAAAAAATTAATCTCTTGTTTGTAAGTGTGACCCATGTGTCATTTTACGTCCTAAAAATGCAATAATCCAACCAGTTCCAATCAATCCTGTACCAAATAGAATATTCCACTCATAATATTGCACATACTCTTTTTCAAATCCAGGATCTTCTAAAAATTGCTCTTGTGGAATATCAGTAAGGAATAGTGCCCACGATGAAAATCCAACAAACAACACACCCAATGCAAAAAATGCAAACATGATGTATTTTGGAGCTCCACGAATCATACATCCAAACAATGAACCCCCTATATGGAGTGTATCATTAGATTCTAAACTTTATCCTTCCCAAAAAATAATTTCAAATTAAATGACTTACAATATCCTTATGTTCCTAATGTGAGTAAAAGCAGGATAATTGAAAACTGGTATTTTGATGATTTCTATTGGTATGATTGCTTTTTTTACAATATCTAATGACAAGATTTACGCACAGGATCAAGGCATAGATGAATTTTTGGAGTGGTCATCTGAAACTAACTACAATTTTGTATTCATTGCCATAGTAATTATAATTGCAATAGGCATAATCGCAAATTATCTTTGGAGTAATAGAAAAGGAAGAAGATACTCTGAAGAATAATTTTTATTTTATCTTAATCTCCAAAAGAGGTTCTGTAAAGTTAGACAATTATATCCTTAGACCGTCGTCTAATAACAATTTTCAAAACCTCAGAGTAAACAAAAGTTACAGGGGCAAGAACCAAGATTAACAGCCAGTCAGTTAATTCTAGTGTTACAAAATCAAATATCTCCATTAATACCGGATAGTTCATGAAAAGTAAAACTAACAGCGATTCTCCTATTAGTGAATAAACCAGTAATTTATTTTTGAACAATCCCAGAGTGTGAATATTATGTCTTAGAGATCTACAGGATATTGCAAAAAGTATTTCCTGAAACACAAAAAATCCAAAGAGCATAGTTCTAGCTTTGCTAACTGCAATTTCTGACCAAGCGTTGATTTCAAGAATATACCAAAAAAGAAGTACAGATAAGGATCCTATGAGAACTGTTACTCCGATAAACCATGGTAATGTATTACTAAAGATACTTTCTTTTGGGTCTCGTGGTTTACGACTCATTATATCGGGTTCTGCAGGTTCCATCCCTAATGCTATTGCAGGCAAACCATCAGTTACTAGATTGATGTAAAGTATGTGTTTGGCAAGCAAGGGTAGAGGCCAGCCCATCATAATAGAAAATGTGAAAAATATGACCTCGCCAATGTTTGAAGGTAACAAAAATACCAGATATTTTTTGACATTATCCATTATCTGTCTACCTTCCTTAACTGCCGAAACTATACTTGCAAAGTTGTCATCAGCTAGTATTATTGAAGAAGCCTCTTTTGTTACCTGTGTACCTGTAATGCCCATGGAAACCCCAATATCAGCTGCTTTCAGCGCTGCTGCATCGTTGATTCCATCACCGGTCATGGTGACTATGTGCCCTTTGTTCTTCAATGCCTGTACAATCTTGTTCTTATGTTCTGGAGATACTCTTGCAAATACCTTGATATTCTCAATTTTATTCTCCAACGTCTGAATGTCTATTTCCTCAAGTTCTGTTCCAGACATGCTTTTAGTTTCAGTACCGGCGATGCCAATTTCTTTGGCAATTGCTTCTGCTGTTAGTTTATGGTCCCCAGTTATCATAATAACGTCGATGCCAGCACTTTTGCATTTTGTAATTGCATCAATCACTTCGGTTCTCGGAGGATCCATCATCCCCACAAGTCCAATGAAAGTCAGTTGATTTTCGACATAATCTTCATTGAAGTCATCTGAGTTTATTTTTTTGTATGCAAGTGCTAAGACCCTTAATCCATTTGCTGCCATCTCATTATTTACAGAGAGAATCCTTGATCTAATTTTATCATCTAAAGATATAGAATTATTGCTAGAAAGAACATTGTTACAGTGCTCAATCACGGTTTCAGGAGCGCCTTTCATGAAAGCAAAATGATTATTATTTTCTCTGTTTATGGTCGTCATTCTTTTTCTTTCAGAACTAAATTGTACCTCAGAAATCCTTTGAAACTCTACATCCAGACTTTCTTTTACCAATCCAACCTTGTTTGCTAGAACAACTAATGCAGCCTCAGTTGGATCTCCTATTGCGATATATTCTCCGTTTGATAACTTGACCTTTGCGTCATTGCACAAGGATGCAGCTTTTGCCAATAAAATAAGATCAGGATCATGGGTATCTAATCCAACAACATCTCCTTCACTGCTATATCCAGAACCTGTAACATCTGCAAATTTTTCATAAAGATAGATTTTACGTATTGTCATTTCACCTTTGGTTAATGTACCAGTTTTGTCGCTGCAAATTATGGTCGTAGAGCCTAGAGTTTCTACTGCAGGCAGTCTTCGTACTATTGCATTTTGTTTTGTCATTCTATACACTCCCACGGCAAGTGAAGCTGCAACGACTGCTGGTAGAGCTTCTGGTATAGCTGCAACAGCAAGACTAATTCCCCAAATCAACATTTCCAGTAATTCGTTTCCACGAAGGAGACCAATAATGCTGATAATTCCAACCACTACCATCATTACTATGCTAATCAATTTCCCTATTCGTTTCATCCTAATCTCAAAAGGCGACTTTTTGATCTCTATACTCTGTACAGCACCTGCAATTTTTCCTAATTCGGTGCTCATGCCAGTAGCAAAGACTACAGCTTTAGCTCTACCATGAGTTACAGTAGTGATCATATGAAGAATATTTTTTCTATCCGCAACGATTGTTTCTTTAGGCAATACGCCACAACGTTTTCCCACGGGATTAGATTCTCCTGTAAGTGAGGCCTCGTTTGTTTTAAGGCCAAAATCTTCAAGAAGGAGTGCATCTGCAGGGACTCTGTCACCGACGGAGACCAAAATTATGTCTCCTGGAACTAGTTCCCTTGCATTGATGATTTTATCTTCTCCACTTCGAATAACACGAACAGTCGCAGCTGCCATTTTCTTTAATGCTGCGATTGCTTTTTCTGATCTGTATTCTTGAACAAAGCCTACTAGGGTAGCAAGAACTACCATTGCAAGTATGACAATCGC
>JAQBBT010000167.1:0-8081 GCA_032125915.1 Nitrososphaerota archaeon | reverse complement strand
TAATTCACCCCTCACAAAATTTAAATTCCGAATCAGAAGCACTTGACGAGGGTCACAATAACTACAAAGAAATCAAGCCATGCCAACAAATTTGGGAAGCTGATTTTCGATGATGGCACTGTCCTTGAAGGGATGGGCTTTGGTTATTCTACGACTATTTTTGGTGAAATTGTCTTTAACACTGGTATGGTTGGCTACCCTGAAACCCTTACCGATCCATCATATAGTGGTCAGATTCTAACATTTACCTATCCGCTTATTGGAAATTACGGTGTTCCTGATCCTTCAATTAAAGATGAAGATGGTATCTCAAAATTCTTTGAATCTGGGAAAATTCAAGTCCGTGGACTAGTTGTTCACGAGTTATCCCTTACTGCTAGTCATTGGAATCTTTCAATGACTCTTGATGAATGGATGTATAACGAAAAAATTCCCGGAATATCGGGAATTGATACTAGGGAATTGACAAAAAAACTTAGAGATGGTGGGGTGATGATGGCAGCTTTGGTAGTCTCTGATAGCGAAATTGATGTTGAGGAAATAAAAAAACAACTTGAATCTGCTCCAAAATACAATGACGAAAAATTCATGGATACAGTTTCAACTAAACACGAAGAAGTGTATGGCTCTGGCGAAAAAGCAGTGGTCGTAGTAGACACAGGTGCTAAAAATGCAATTTTAAGAAATCTGCGAAGTCTTGGTTACACGGTAGTAAAATTACCCTGGAACACATCTTTTGAAAAAATTCAATCATACAATCCAAAAGGCGTAGTGATAAGTAATGGCCCCGGTGATCCGCAAAATTGTCCAGATACCATACAAACTGCAAAAAAACTAATTGAAAATAACATTCCAACATTAGGAATTTGTCTTGGTGCTCAGATTATTGGACTTGCAGGAAACACTGAAACCTACAAACTAAAGTATGGTCATAGAGGTCAAAACAAACCTTGTGTAAATTTAGAAAACAACCAAATCTATGTTACAAGTCAGAATCATGGTTATGGGATTGATCCTGATTCACTAAATGATTCTGAATTTAATTTATGGTTTAAAAATGCAGATGATAAAACAGTCGAAGGAATAAAACACAAAACACAAAATTGTATTGCAGTTCAGTTTCATCCAGAAGCTGCTCCTGGTCCATATGATTGTAAATTCGTCTTTGAAGAACTCAGTAACCTTATGGGGGAGGAAAAAGCTGCCAAAGAATGAGTCGTTAAACAAAATTCTTGTACTTGGAAGTGGGGCAATAAAAATCGGAGAAGCCGGCGAGAGTCGCTAAAACGACCGTCAATTTGACTACTCCGGAAGCCAATGCCTCAAAGCAATACGTGAAGATGGACTGAAAAGTATCTTAATCAATCCAAATGTTGCAACAATCCAGACTGATACTAGGTTTGCAGATAAAGTGTATCTTCTTCCCGTTAATCCAGAGTACGTAGAATCTGTTGTTGAAAAAGAGAGACCGGATGGAATAATGCTTGCATATGGTGGCCAGACTGCGCTTAATTGCGGTGTAAGTCTGGATGATGCGGGAATTTTAACAAAATACGGGATAAAAGTACTTGGCACTCAAATTCCGGGGATCAAAAAGTCAGAGGATAGACAGCTCTTCAAGGATTCCATGAATGAGTGTAATGTCCCTGTTCTCAAAAGCAGAACCGTGAGGAACTTTGATGATGCAAAAAAAACAGCTGAGGAATTAGGATATCCTGTAATAATTCGAGTTGCTTATACTTTGGGTGGACGAGGTGGCGGTGTTGCTTACAATGAGATTGAACTTCACGAGATTGTCGAGCGCGGATTAAAGGCAAGTCTTGTTGGCCAAGTTTTAATTGAAGAGTACATTGGACATTGGAAGCAAATTGAATATGAAGTAATGCAAGACTATGATGGAAACAATGTCATAGTCTGTAATATGGAAAACATTCTTGCCATGAAGGTACATACTGGGGATAACATCGTAGTTGCCCCATCACAAACAATTGATAATCATGAATATCATATGCTTCGTACTGCAGGATTACGTGCAACTAAACATGTTGGAATTGTTGGAGAATGTAATATTCAATATGCCTTGGAGCCTAATTCTGATAGATATGTTGCAATTGAAATTAATCCTAGGTTATCAAGATCCTCTGCACTTGCAAGCAAAGCAACTGGATATCCACTTGCATACATGTCTGCAAAGATTGGATTGGGGTACAATTTATCAGAACTTGTTAATAAAATCACAAAAAGTACAACTGCATGTTTTGAGCCATCCCTTGATTATATAGTTTGTAAACATCCACGATGGGATTTCTCAAAATTTGAACTTGTCAATAGAAAACTTGGACCCACAATGAAATCAGTTGGAGAAGTTATGGCAGTGGGAAGAACGTTTGAAGAATCTTTTCAAAAATCAATTCGCATGTTAGATATTGGAAATGATGGTCTTGTTTTAAACAGAACAAACGGGAAAACCTTTGGCGAAGAAGAATTGGAAAATAAATTATCTCATCCAGATGATCAAATTTTGTACTATGTAGCTGCTGCCCTCAAGGCGGGATTCTCCGTGGAGAGAATCAATAATCTTTCTGCAATAGATCCCTGGTTTATTGAAAAAATCAAAAACATTGTCAAAATTGAAGAAAAGATAACAAAAGAAGAGTTGGGAAAATCTTTGCTTTGGGAGGCAAAGAAGATGGGTTTTTCAGACAAGCAAATTGGGCGTGCAAAAGGCAAAACTCCTGATGAAATACGCACTTTACGCAAAGAAAATGGTGTTTTGCCCTCTGTAAAGCAAATTGACAGCCTTGCTGCTGAATGGCCTGCAGTAACAAACTACCTCTATTTGACATATGGGGGGCACTCACATGATGTTAAAATCAATCCTGATGAAAAAGGAATACTAGTCCTTGGTGCGGGTCCATATAGAATTGGTAGTAGTGTGGAATTTGACTGGGGTACAGTCAATATGGTCTGGGGACTCCAAGAAAACGGAGAGAAAAATATCTCTGTTGTAAACTGTAATCCTGAAACAGTTTCAACTGATTATGATATTTGTACAAGATTATATTTTGAAGAGTTGACTCAAGAAAGAATCTTAGATATCGCAGAATTTGAAAATCCTAAAGGTGTCATCACTTGTGTTGGGGGACAAACTGCAAATAATCTCACACCAGGACTATCAGAACATGGCATAAACATTTTGGGAACTAGTGCACGTGATGTAGATAGAGCTGAAGACCGTTCAAAATTTAGTGCAGAGCTAGACAAGCTTCACATTCAACAACCACGCTGGCAGGCGTTTTCAAATCTTAGTGAGGCCAAAAACTTTGCACAGGAAGTAGAGTTTCCAGTAATTGTTAGACCATCGTATGTATTATCTGGAGCTGCAATGAAAGTAGTATGGTCTCAAGAAGAACTGAAAACATATGTCAAAGAAGCAACTGATGTTTCACCAGATCATCCAGTTGTCATCTCAAAGTTTATGCTAAACTCACTTGAAGTTGATGTCGATGGAGTAAGTAATGGCAAGGAAGTCATAATTGGTGCAATAGTAGAACACATTGACAGTGCAGGTGTCCATTCTGGGGATGCAATGATGTGCATCCCGCCATGGCGTCTAAACAATAAAACAATTGAAACAATTACAGAATACACTACAAAAATTGCAACTACCTTTAATGTCAAAGGTCCATTTAATTTACAATTTTTAGTTCATGATAATCATGTCTATGTAATAGAGCTAAACATTAGAGCATCTCGTTCTATGCCATTTGTCTCAAAACTTGTAAAAACAAATCTCATCTCATTGGCATCAAAGGCAATTTTGGATAAGCCATTACCTGATATTCCAAAAAACAAGTGGCAAAAAATTCACAACTATGGCATCAAAGTACCTCAGTTTTCCTTTATGCAATTAGAGGGGGCAGATATTGCTCTAGGCGTAGAAATGCAGTCTACGGGCGAGGCTGCCTGCTTTGGGAGCAGCTTTTATGATGCATTATCTAAAGGACTCACTTCTGTTGGGTACAATTTACCTAAAACCGGGGCAGCTTTGGTTACCGTTGGTGGTGCACAAAATAAAGAGAAATTACTCCAGTCAATTGCAAGTCTAAAAAATCTTGGATTTAAGATATTTGCAACAGAGCATACTGCAGAATTTTTTGAGGAAAAAATTGGCGAAATTGAGGTAGTTCACAAAATTTCAGAACCGGAAAGAAAACCAAATATTGCAGATTTGCTCTATGAGCGAAAAATAAATTTCATTATTAATATTCCAAGTACCTCAACACTTGAAAAATATGTTGGGATGCTTGATGATGAGTATCAAATTAGACGAAAATCTTTGGAATTGGGAGTTCCTGTGCTTACAACAATTGAGCTTGCAGATTCTTTTGTAAAAACATTAGAATGGCTAAAACACAACAAGACTACCATTGAGCCAATCGAGCCATATGATCCTTTTTAATCAAAGCACTTGATCTAAAATTGTTTCATCTCCGATGATTGTCCCATCAAGTGTAACTATTCTGGCAGATGATACTTGTTTTAATTTTTCAATAATTGGGGATATTGATTTTTTATATTTTTTTTATTTGTAGCATAGAAATATTTGTTAAATGATGGAACAATTATAATTTCAATCTCTCCTGATTCACTAGGAAAAATCTGCCCCTTGTTTGCTTTAATTGAAATCCATACCCTTTGTCCATTGACTATAGATTCTTCTTGAAAAAATACCGGATGAATATGTCCCATTATAATTTTTTTAACATGTGCAAAGTTTTCAGAAGGCATAGTGTGTCCATGTGTAAATAGAATGTTTTCTTCTACCATACCAGTTGAGCTAATTAGTGAAATATCGTCTGGCACAAGTCTTTGGATGTTTGCATCGTGATTTCCGGGAATTAAAATTACGTTGCACTTTTTCTTTATATTTTCAAAAAATAGAGGTACATCATTCCATTCACTTTTTGAAATACTTTTGATACTTGACTTTACATCCCCTAATAACACGACTGAATCTGGTTTTTCTGAGTCTATAATTTCTGATAGTTCATCAATCATTTCATTTACTGTAGTGTTTTTTCCAATAAACACCTCCTTTGAGATAAAACTACTTTCAAACCCAATATGTAAATCAGTTACAACTAGATGCTTTTTTTGTCCTTGGATTAGCAATGCTGGTTTTCTGGGAATTATTTTTTCTTGTGGCATCAAAGATATACAATAGCCTTTGGATTAAATTCTTGTGAAAAAAAGTCCTGACCGCATAGAGTCTCTTGTCTCTGAAAAACGTGTCAAATTACATGTTTTTGAACCAAGTCAAAGAGAAATTTGGACAGTTGTTGGAAAAGGCAAAGAACATTGGTTAGATCCAGATGGTATATACTGTTCTTGTCCTGGATATTATTTTGGAAAACTCTCAGGAAAAAACTCTTGTTATCATTTAGAGTCTGTACTTTTAGCAAAAAAAGAAAACAAGTTTGAAAAAGTAATTTTTTCAGATGAGGAATATTCTGAATTTATTGCAGGTTTGATTTCTGATTTGTAATATTGTAATTATTAGAACTTGTTAATAACTAGAAAAAATCCTAAGTAATCATGAATGAAGATCAACAGAATTCACAAATAGAAAAAATAGCAAATATGATGCTGAAAGATAACCTTTCAATAGATGAACAAGATCCTAATAAATTACAAAAATACACAGAACAAACAATCTCTGATTGTGGAATGGGCGGGGATGATGCACTAAAGTTATCTTATGAGGCATTACTTTATCTAAAATTAAAAAGCTCTGAAGGCTCAGATCCTATTCAAAAAGGCGACCAGTTTGGAGCTGGCTTTAGTTAGTTCTACCCTAATGGAATAGATTCAATATCGTCCTTTGAAACTCCCTTCCAAAGTCCTACCATCCCTTCTGGTTCTACCTCTTCAACTTTAGTTATTTCTTGGAGCTTGATTTGATCTGGGGCTTGTGGTGGCCATAGCATTGCCATATAGTCACCTACTTCTCCTACTTTGGTTGGTTGGGCCATGATTATTTTTTCCTTTGAAAATCCTTTTGCAATCAAGATATTTTCTGATTTTTCTTTAAAATCCATTCTTCCATGAGTGAATAGATAGATGCTTTTTTGAGTATTAATTTCAGTCATAATTTCTCTGAATTTCTAAACTAAATCAACCTTTCCTGATCTTGCCCAACCAAAAAGGGTTAAATTGGCATGTGCAGAATTTTGATCTGTGAAAATATTCACTGTGGGCAGCAAATCTTTTGTAACAAGCTTTCAATTAGCAGGAATCCCAGGTGTAATATCTCAAACTCCTAAAATGGCACTGGATGAAATTAAAAAATTAACTGATGACTCTGACGTGGGATTAGTTCTTGTAAGTGATGATATTGCAGAATCTATTAGTGATGAATTAACATCTCTTAGAACAGAAAAATCTACTTTGGTATTTGCTCTTCCAGCTACTGGCAGTAAGAAAACTGAAATTGATTACAGACTAATGCTCAAAAAGATTCTTGGCGTTTAGATTTTTCTAATCTACTTATAATCAATATTTTAAAAGTTTGATATGAAAACAGCGTATGTAAAAGAACCATCAACTATATCTATAGAAGACACAGAAAAACCAGTTTTAGGTTCTGGTGATATTTTGGTTCAAATGCATGCCTGTGGAATTTGTGGTTCAGATTTAGAAAAAGTATTTGGTCAATACGGACAACCTTCGATGCGACTTGGTCATGAGCCTGCAGGAATTGTTTTAGATGTTGGTTCTGATGTTAATGGATTTGAAAAGGGTGATAGAGTTTTTACGCATCATCATGTTCCTTGTTATTCTTGTCATCTTTGTAAACATGAAAATGAAACAATGTGCAAAAAATATTCTGAAACAAATCTCTCCCCATGCGGTTTATCTGAGGAGTATATAGTTCCAGAATGGAATGTTTCTCATGGTGGCGTTCTGAAACTTTCTGATTCAATGACCTTTAAGGAGGCTGCAATGATTGAACCTTTAGCGTGCTGTGTTAGATCTTGGAGTAAATGTTCCTATCAAGAAGGCGATTCTGTTGCTATTTTCGGTGTTGGACCTACTGGAATGATGCATGTAATGCTTGCACAATCAAAGAAATTCTCAAAGATTTTCTGTTTTGATGTTAATGATTTTAGATTAGATTTTGCAAAAAAACTCAATGTCACTGAGACCATTAATTCAAAGGATGAAGATAGAGTAGAGAAAATTTTCAATCAAACAGGGGGACTGGGTGTAGATGTTGCAATAGTTGCCACAAGCAGCTTAAAGGCATTAGAAGACGCAATTGAGATGGTGAGAAAAGGAGGTGTTGTTATGATGTTTGGAGTTCCATCTAAAGGTGCAAAAATTGATCTAGATATGGGCAAAATTTATTCTAAAGAAATTACTTTAGTTACAAGTTATGCTGCTTCTGATAATGATACTAAAGTTGCTCTTCAATTAATTGAGTCATCAGTAATAGATGTAATGCAATTAGTTACTCATACTTATCCTATTTTAGATTCTCAAAAAGCATTTGAAAATGCTAGAAGTGGTAAGAATGCAATGAAAATAATAATTACAATATAAGAAAGGCTTAAGAAAGGTATATTTTTTCTGTCAAAATCGAAGGGGTATGGATTGGGGATTACAAAATCGATTGGCAAAAATAATCAAACCTACAGACAATCGTGCATTAATGTTGGCAGTAGATCATGGTTATTTCTTGGGACCCACTGAAAAATTAGAAAACCCCAAAAAAACTATAGGCCCATTACTAAAATACTGTGATTCTTTGATGCTTACAAGAGGTGTGCAGCGAACATCTGTTGATCCAAATACTTCAATTCCTATGGTATTGCGTGTTTCAGGAGGTTCCAGCATAATCGGTGAGGATTTATCTCAAGAACAAATTACAGTTACCCTGAAAGAGGCACTTCGATTAAACGTAAGCGCCGTTGCAATGTCAATGTTTGTAGGCTCTAAATATGAAAATCAAACTATCGTTAATCTAGGTAGACTTGTCAGTGAGGCTGAAGAATACGGGATGCACGTTCTTGCAGTTA
>JAQBBT010000166.1:0-4528 GCA_032125915.1 Nitrososphaerota archaeon | reverse complement strand
ATCAACTTTTTTATCAAATTCAGAATTTTTCTCTCTTTGTTCAAGAAATTTCATTCCATCATTAGTATCCCACCAATCATTACCATCTACGTCAAACCCTTGTTCCTTTGCCAAATCTTTCAGAACATCACCACCACTGAGATATATCAAATTGAATTCATTTGCTAGCCCTTTGGCTACAGTGGTTTTTCCAACTGCTGGAGGACCAGAAATTACGATTGATTTTGTCAAACTCCCATTGTGGTTTTCGTTAGTTTCATTATAATTCCACTAAATGCTATTGATGAAAGGAAATACCAAGCCCACAAGTAAAGAGCATTTTCCTCATCACAAACATGCTCTATATTTGCTGCCTGTTCAGCGGTACATGTCAGTTGGAAAAAGTCACCAGGGATAACATTAAGAGGAATTGGAGATAGCGCTACGGTATAAGAAAACAACACGGGCAATACCAAATAAAAAATCAAAATTAAAGGAACAAAAGTAATCATCATGGGTCTCATGTTCATTTGCATCATCTCCATGGACATTTTGTTCATGTATGAGGATTTTTTGTTTAATTGTTCCGTCTTTGCCTGGTCTTTTGCCCTCATTGCAGCCATTCTTTCTTTTTGCCAAGATCGAGTTTCTTTCATTATTCTCTTAAGTTTGACTTGGTCTATCATTTTCTTTCTTACCGCAGCGTTAAAGAAATTCAACATGATTCCAAATCCAGATACTGCAAACAATGAAGGTATTACACCTTTAACAATTGGATCCACACTCCCCAACCCACCTCTAGCATTTTCCATAAATCCAAAGATGCCACCATCTTCTTGCAAGAATATTGTATTTAAGAAAAGTAGAATAAAATCAAATTCCATATCTATAACCCTATTGCCTTTATTATTTTATTAGCTGCCTCTTCAAGCTTTCCCTCATTATTTTGAACTTGTGATAGTGGAGAGCCTGACAAAATAGAGCAGGCAGACATCATCGCTGATTGAATATCCAATTCTTTTTTAATAGTAGTAATAGTCACTTTATCTCTATTCCTCGTTTCATCTTTCATACGTCGATTATAGATTTCCTCTGTTTTTGCGGTGACTATAATAAAATGAGTAGGCTCTATTATTTGTAAAACATAATAAGGTAATCCAGGATTAAAGCCCTCAGAAGTTCTGATGAATGCATGAGTATCAATAATTACCACATCATCTTCAATTTTACTCAGTTTTTCAGCTGCAATTTTTTGTAGTTTCTTTTGCTCTGAAATTGGGAGTTTTCTTAGATCATCTCGATTCTGCATTCCATTTTCTTTTGCAACCTCAAACATAATGGTTCCAAAATTTGTAACATTAACGGTTTTGTTATGTGTCTTAATTATCTCAGCTAACCCTTTGACAAGGGTAGTTTTGCCCACCCCAGGTATACCCACTACAACAACTTTTTTATTTTCTACCAAGCAAAGCACCCAATTTTGGCATTACCACTTCTACTTGTTCTCTTACTAGTTGAGTGTAATAATTAATCAGAATATCTACCATTAGCAAAATTCCAATACCGGAACCAAAGACACCCAAAACGTCAGATACACCAGCTAAAAGACCCAAAATCATAGATCCAATTATTGTTACAGATGGAATATACTTGTTAAGAAGTGCTTCAACTGGTTTGTTTGATCTTCTAAACCCAGGAATTTGTACATCTGCATCAAGTAAGTTCTGAGCAGCACTCTTTGGAGACAAACCTCCAAGCTCTACCCATAGCCTTCCAAATACTATTACTATTCCAACCATAAACAAGATGTATCCTATGGCACGTCCAGGATCCAACATTGCCAATTGAAGTCCCCTTGGAGGAGTAATGTAGTAGATTAGTCCCCCTATTGGTGTTGACGGACTAGTTGGATCGAATTGAGCCAATATATTCATGAATACATTGTTGTTTCGTGGGTTCATGTTTGCCCAAAGCATTTGGAAAATAAATACAGCATTTGCAGTAAGAGCTGAGGCCAAAATTACTGGAATGTTAGAAACATACATCAATTTAATTGGATAAACTGCAGAAAATCCTCTATACTTTGTCGAAACAATAGGAATTTCTATTTTCATTCCTTGTGTGAATACCAAAATTAGCAAAATACCTGCCGTCAAACATAATCCAAAGATACTAGGTAATTGGTTTGAACGGAGCAAAACATTTGACAGATCCCCATCTATTATCGCCTGCCCAATATACGGGATAATACCAATTGTTCCCCCGTCTCCTGCAGGTAATGGACTGAAAAGACTCCAAAGTATTTGCTGAGCAACACCTGCCATGATAAATAAGCTAATTCCACTTCCTAATCCCCAGCCTTTTTGAACTAATTCATCTAAGAACATTACAATGATGGAGGCAGCCATTAATTGTGCAATCATTACAGCCAGTATGTAGGGTTCTGTAACTCCAGGGCCATAAACTGCAGATGCATAAACAATGGATTCAGCTACTATAACAATATAGGTAACCAATTTGGTTGCTGTTTGAAATATTCCTCGTTCTTCTGGTTTTTTGAAATCAAATTTCAAAATATCCGAACCTCTAAGTAATTGCATCAACAGACCAGCTGTAACAATTGGGCCTATTCCTAATTCTACTAGAGTTCCTTGCTGAGAGGCAAAAATTACTCTTGCAAACTGCAGAAAATCAAATGCAGGTGCTGTTGCGCCAAATAATGGAGTTTGGCCCATTACCAAATAAACTAAAAGACAAATTCCTGACCATAGTAACTTTGTTTGGAGAGTAATCTTCTTTTTTGGTTTTGGAACTTGAGGAAGGTATGGTTCTGCCTTGAAAACAACTTTTCTAATAATACCTGTAAGACTACCCTCAGCCATTTTCAGCTAACACTTCTCCCCCAACAGATTTGATTTTCTCTTCAGCTGCAGCGGTGAATCGATTTACCTTAATTGTATATGCTATAGACGGTTTACCACCACCAAGTAGTTTGTCATATCCTGCTGTCACAAGATCTATAATTTTTTTCCCGCCTTCTTCTTTTCCGAATTTTGTAAACAAGTCATCGAGCTCACGAATACTAGCCCACTTTTTGGTAATATTTGGGTGAGGTGGATGAGTAGAAGAATGACCGTAATGGTCAGGGTATTCTTTAAGCATAGTACTGTAATGATGTTTCATCAAACCTGTGACTCCAAGACCTCCTTTATGACCACTTGCGCGATGTTGAGCTACTTGTCCCCAGCCCATATTTCGTCCTCCTCGAAGTCTTCTAGTTTTTCTTAGTCTTGTTGCCATTTTAGATCATACGCCTCACGATTGTTCCAAGTTCTTTGTTCAATCCAAGAACACCTTTTTGTCCATACAATTTTTTTGTACTTCGTTTGAATCCATGTCTTGGGGGAGCTAAAGCAAACCAAGGTTTAAGAGGTTTTAGTTTTGATAAAGTTGCTTTTCCTTCAGCTAATGCTGTTGCAAGATCATCAATACTGTTGAATCCAAGTTCTTTAAGATCTTCTGAAGTAATTTTTTGATATCCGGATTTTCTTGCTTTTTTATCGAGAATATCCTTTGCTAATTCAGCATCCAATCCAATCCAAGAGATGTAATGTTTGACTTTGTTTAGCATTCCTAATGTATTGTCTTTTGCCGGTAAAATTGTAGCACGGTATTTTTTATCTAGCTTAAGCAAAGTCATAGTCGTAGATGCCCAGTATGGGACATCTGCTTGACCTTTTATTCTAACAACGAGATATGCATTTACCATTTTTATCAACCTTGACTAAATGTTTGTCTAAGACAATCCAATATTGCTTTTGAAGTAGAATTCATTGTGGGTGTTGAACCTTTAGCTGTAGTCCATGCATCCTTTAACCCTGCTAATTCCAATAATCGTTTAATTTTACCCCCTGCTACCAACCCTAATCCTCTAGGAGCAGGAATAATTTCAATTGTAACACTTCCACCCTTACCTCGAATCTTGAATGGGACAGAATGTTTTTGATCACATCTGCATTCCCAACTTCCACATCCTAATTTTATAGGACTAACATTAAGAAATGCTTGACTTGTTGCTTTTTCAATAGCAATTCGCATTTGTTTTGATTTTCCTTGACCAATTCCCAAATAACCATTTTCGTTTCCTGCTGCAACAATTGCTTTGAATCTAGTTGATTGTCCATTAGAAGTCATTTTTTGAATAATTCCAACATCAACTACTTCACTTTTTAAATCTGGAAGTAGTTTTTTGATAATACCTGCCTCTTGAATTCTCAAACCAGCCTCTAAAATTTCTTCAATAGAAGAAATTTCTCCAGAATTTACTTTTTGTCCCAAAACAGTTTTGGGAACCCAAATTTCTTCTACAGGTTCTCGTCGAGGTCGTCTGTTAGCTTGTCCTGGTTTAGCTTGTCCAGGTCTACCTCCACCATATTGTACAGGTCTGCCTTGTCCCGGTCTACCTTGTCCCGGTCTACCTTGTCCCGGTCTACCTTGTCCCGGTTTAGTTTGTCCCGGTTTAGTTTGTCCCGGTTTAGTTTGTGCTGAT
>JAQBBT010000165.1:0-5371 GCA_032125915.1 Nitrososphaerota archaeon | reverse complement strand
GGAACTGAGGAACATCCGACCCAGGCCATACAAGATTTGTTTACAATTAAAAAAGAAAAGAAAAAGATTGATGGATTAAAAATTGGAATCATTGGAGATTTAAAATATGGCAGAACTGTTTACTCCCTTTTGTCTGCTCTTGGAAATTATGATGTAGATGTTCATCTAATTTCTCCTGAGTCCCTAAGAATAAGACCAGATTCTATTTATGAAATTAGAAAAAAATTATCCTTTACTGAATCTACTGATATTGAAGAATACATTGAAGATCTTGATGTTGTTTATGTAACAAGAATTCAAAAGGAAAGATTTCCAGATGAGGAAGAGTATCTCAAAGTAAAGGGAAGCTACGTAATTGGACTTGATTTACTAAAAAAGATGAAAGATGATTCCATAATTTTACATCCATTACCTAGACTGGATGAAATCTCAACTGACATTGATGGTACAAAAAATGCAAAATACTTTCAACAAGCTGAAAATGGAAAACATACTCGTGCTGCATTATTGGGTTTAATTCTCAATGAAAATGGATTCTAAGTAAATTTAGAGAACATATTAAAAATTTTCGTATTCCATATATCTGAAGAAAATCCAAAAGAAAACAGGTTGACTCAAACAAAGATTGTACCGATTTTTCCATTGGACTTGGTATTGTTTCCTAGACAGGAACTACCCCTTCGAATATTTGAGCCACGATACAAGCAACTAGTTGATGACTGCATGTTAGGTGATGGACAGTTTGGTGTATGCTTGGTTGATTCAAGCAATCAAATTCATGGCTGGGCTGGACCAAAACTAGTGGGTACAATTGTAAAAATCACCAAATGTGAAGACGTTGAGATTGATGGTATGCAATTGAATATTCAAACATTGGGGAGAAGTAAATTTAAGATAAAAAAAATTATTCCTCCATCAATAGAATTACCTGAAAACTATGATCCCCATTCCATTGAAGGCCATCAAGCAATATCAGATCTTGATGAAAAATCTCATAATGATGAAAAAATGTACATAAGAGCAGAAGTTGAATTAATTCCTGAAATTGATGATAATATTTTATTGAATCAATGGGGTCACCTAGTTGACTTGTGGAAGAAAAAAACTGTCAAGCAAGCTTTACCACAGGTAATTGAACCAAATGCACTTGATCAAATTTTAACACAATACTATCTTACAACTGATACTCCGACCATTGATTATGTCTATTCTTTGGCGGCTCTTGGTGCC
Source organism: Nitrososphaerota archaeon (assembly GCA_032125915.1). Taxonomy (GTDB): domain Archaea; phylum Thermoproteota; class Nitrososphaeria; order Nitrososphaerales; family Nitrosopumilaceae; genus Nitrosomaritimum. The sequence continues at coordinate 4,141 of JAQBBT010000165.1, read as the reverse complement.
CAAGATCCAAATGATTTGCAGCCAATCTTGGAGGCCAATTCTATGGAGGAACTAATTCAAAAAGTTGAGGAATTACTGACAGTAAAATAACCCTAATGTTTCAAAAAGGACATTGTCACTATCAAAAATGGGAATTATTTTACTTGGAGCAGTCTTTTTATTTCCAGTAAGTAGTGTTTATGGCCACGGATTAGGTATTGATACAATCTCATCAGTTGACATTCAGGGAAAAGAAATCTCAATCTCAGTTGAGCTTCCTCTGTCTTTTGATAACTTTGATGAAAAACAAATTACAATTACTGCAACTGAAGATGAAACAAAGGAAAATGCAAAAAATGTAACCCTTCTAATTGGTTTGTTTCATGAAAATGAAATGATATTTCGAAATTATTTTTTTACATCTGATGGTATTCTTCCAATTAAAATAATACCTACTCAAGAAGGAGAAATTACAATTCATGGTGAACAAGACAATCTGTTGGGTGCATGGTATAGAACAGAATCAAATCCACTTGAAATCACTGGACCTATCTTTAACTCTGGAGGTCTTTACACTTTTGAGATTGAAGTTAGGACCATTGATGAGCCCACAAATATCATAGAGGACTCTGAAGTGTATAATGCAGATTTGATCGTAGCAGAAACCACTCAATTTTTACAAAAAGGTGCCCAAAATCAAGATGTTTCTTTTAGAATAAAATCATATTTTGACAAAATTTCTAATTTTGAGTATGATTCAGAAAATAAACAAGTAACTTTTGAGATGCCCTTTGATTGGAGCGAAAAGCAAATGTCTCACATTCCTGTTGTTCACGAAGAAGTTCATTTTCCAAATGATTTTGATGAATTTCTATCTGGAGGTTATACAGGTCAGGTAAATGGAATTGACTTGTTCAAATCTTCAGTTACTGTTGATGATTATACTGAAGAAGATGAAAGGATAGTTCATTTTATATTATTGCAGGATCACTTGAGATTTTTAAAAAACCAGATGAAAAAATCAGAAGAGCCATTACCTGATAATATAGTTTTTACATTATCTACAACTGAAAAAATTGACTTTCCTCTTACTGCTTATACCAAAAGTGAAGATTTTTTAGTAAATCTATCATGGGATCCTATAACAATTAAACCAGATACAAACACAAAATTTGTCTTTACAATTAGAGATGGTTCAACTAATCAACCATTACGTGATTCAGACTACACGTTTGTAATCTTACAGGGAGGTAAAGAAATTCACAAAATAACTGGATTGGCACGAGTTGGTGGAGAATCAGAAGACTATTACTTTACAGAAAACCAAACAGGGCCTACAATAATTCGATTTGAAAATATAAGAAACACAGGTCAAGAAACTGAATTTGGAATGGTAGTTGCACCAGAGTTTGGTTCTGTTATCACATTGATTTTCATAATATCTATAATGGCAGTAATCATTGTATCCCGAAAAACTTCATTTACTCTAAAAAAATTCTAATTATAGCGCAACTAACTTTACAGTATCCATGTTTTTGTTTCTTTGAAAATCTTTTGTCATTGTAGATATTTTTTCTGCGTCACCATCAATTACAAACAATTCCATGCATTTTTCTGTCTCAATTTTACTATGAAGATGTGTTGTAATAAGATCCTCAAAGTTATGGGTAATTCCAGAAACAACATGATCAAACTCATCATTGTGAACAACTAGTAAAATTGCATGAATTTTTCCAGATAAATCTGATTTTTGTTTTTCTTCTGAAACAAATGATCTAATACCTGCCCTTATTGCTTCAGACCGTCCAGAAAATCCCATTGATTTTTGAAGCTTGTCTAATTCTGTTAGAATTTCTTCATTTAGTGAGATTGAGACTATTGGCATACGCCTAATGTTATTAATTATCTTATAAGTTTAGCAATTAAAGTTATTAAGATTTTATAAATTTATTAATAATTCTAACAGACTTTGTATATGAATAATCAGGTCAAATTTACAATAATTGCAATTACAATTGTAATTCCTCTTAGCTCATATTCTGTTTGGGCAAGTGATTCTAGTTTACAAATTAGAGAGATAGATGATTTGACCAATCTCCAAGTTATCTCATCATTTTATCCTCTATACGAATTTGCACAACAAGTTGGTCAAGACAAAGTCAATGTGCAACTGTTAGTTCCAGAAGGTGTAGAGCCACATGACTGGGAACCAACAATACAAGATGTACTACAAATGCAAAAATCTGATCTAATCATAATTAATGGATTTGGATTTGAGAATTGGGTTGAAAGTTTAGAGGAGATGAACTATCAAGGAATTGTAGTTGATACAAGTGATGAAATTATTAAAAATGAAAATGACAAAAATTTGATTCTAGCAAGCGGAGATCCCCATATTTGGCTTAATCCAATTTTAGCAAAAACCCAAGTACAAACTATTGCAGACGCATTTTCCAAATCAGATCCTCAAAATCAAAAAATTTATCAGAAAAATGCTCAAAATTATATATTTGAGCTAGATAAATTAGATTCAAAAATTAGAAATGATTTAGCTAGTTGTAGTCAAGATTTTATTGCATTTCATGATGCGTTTTCATATTTTGCATATGAATATGATTTACATCAACATACAATTATCTCATCAAATGATCCTCATGCTGAACCTACTGCTAAAACTTTGGAAAATATAATTAATACTGCAAGAGAATTAAAACTTGAAATTATTTTTACTGAAGACACAACTGATCCAAGAATATCAGATGTTGTTGCAAATGAAATAGGTGGGAAAATTCTAGTTTTATCTCCATTAGAAATTTCTGGCAATGGAAATTACATTTCAAGAATGACTAAAAATCTAGATAATCTCAAGGAGGCATTATGTTGAATGTTGCAGACATTGAGCATCTAACAGTTCAATATCCAGATGTAAAAGCTCTTGACGATGTTAGTTTTACAGTCAACAAAGGTGATTTTTTAGGTATAATTGGACCAAATGGTGCAGGAAAAAGCACTCTTTTTGCCTCAATGCTTGGATTACACACAAAATACAAAGGCACAATCAAATTTTTTGGACAAGATATTAGAAAGTCAAAAGATTATCTTAAAGAAATTGGGTATGTTCCTCAAAAACCAATTTTTGAGAAAAATTTTCCAGCTACTGTAAATGATGTTGTAAAAATGGGTTTGAGAAAAGAATCCGATGCAAATAAAATTGATGAAATATTACAACAGCTTTGGATTCATGAATTAAGTAAAAAAAGAATTGGAGAATTATCTGGTGGCCAACAACAAAGAGTCTTTATTGCGAAAGCACTTGTCAACAACCCAAAACTTTTGATTCTTGATGAACCAGTTACAGGAATTGATCAGCAAAGTATTGAGCTTTTCTATAGTATTCTTAAAGAATTAAACTCCAAACAAAAAATTACCATAATATGGTCATCTCATGATTTGGATGCAGTAAACCAGCTTGCAAATCATGTGGCTTGTCTTAATAGAACGTTATTCTTTCATGGCGAATCTGATGAATTCTTTGAAAATGATGAGCTTGTGAAACAATATTCTGAAGCATCAATGCAGGAGCACATGCATCATCATTAATCATGTCATTAGAAATTCTTACCTTCAGCTTTATGCACAGGGCACTTATCTCAGGAGTTGCTATTGCAATCTTGTGTTCCGTAATAGGACTGTTTCTTGTTCTTAGACGATACTCTTTATTTGGTGATGCAATAGCTCACTCTTCTTTTGGGGGAATTGCTTTAGGTTTAATGGCTGGAGTATATCCTCTTTGGACAGCTTATGGTGTTTCATTAGTTAGTGCCTTGATAATTACTAAAATCAAAGAAAAATACGATATATCGGGGGATGCTGCAATTGCAGTTCTTTTATCATCAGGTATAGCAGTTGGGCTCGTAATTATTAGTATTTCAGGTGGATTTACCATTGATATCTTTAGTTTTCTATTTGGTAGCATTCTTCTTGTAAGTGTAAATGATACAATTCTGATTTTATCCCTAACAGGAATAATTCTAATTATTATTTTATTATTGTATAGGCAATTACTCTATTCTACATTTAATGAAGAACAAGCTAAAGTAAGTGGTATTCCGGTTGAAAAAATTAATTATCTAATAGTCTTTATGGCTGGACTAACTGTCGT
>JAQBBT010000164.1:0-6183 GCA_032125915.1 Nitrososphaerota archaeon | reverse complement strand
CTTCCCAAAAAATAATTTCAAAACAATCATTATTAATAAAATGTAAACTAAATTTATTCAATTAATTCCTTATTTTATTTTGTCAAACTCGTCACGAAAAGCTTTTTCAATTTGCTTCCAAGTGTATTGTTTATTTTCTTTTATTGAACTTGGTATGACAAATGGAAAAACAACATTTCCTATTTGGTCTTTAAACACATTTTCTAAAAATCTCCATTTTTTTGGTATGAGGTGAGTGTTTCTTTTTATAATATTGAAAAAATATTCTGGTTTTGGAAATTTTTTTGCAATTGTTGCCATTTCATTTTCAGTGTATCTAATGGGTATTTTTTTAAATGAACCATTTTTTTGCATTTGAATTGTATAATGTGGGGAACGGTCAAAAAAGTGCATTTTATGCATGTTTTCGTTTAATCTATTTTCAGGTGGTTCAAAATCATCAAAAATTCTAATTGTATCTACCAAAGCATAGAACTTTGAAAACCTTTCTTTGTTTTTCCCAAAGAGATTTTTTTGAATGTCGGGTCTTTGTAAAAGAATCTTAATGTCTTGTAATATCGCATCTAGTCTTTTATCAAAATCTCCCCCAGATTTGTAAAGCTTGGATTTTTGCTCACCTGCAAGTTTGACATTAGGATCAGAAGAACGGAGTTTTTCTCGTTGATCATGAGAAAAAAGACCTGTTTTTGGTTTTGTAGGCGCTATTTTCGTCATGGTTTTGTTGACATATGCTTAGGTAATAAATCGGCATTATTTTGGACAGAATTTTTTTAATTAAAACAACGAGAAATGCTTGGAAAACATGCGTGGATTCTAAGGACTTTTACCATAACATGAACTGTTTTCCTGACCAATCATTCTACGACGCAGAACAACGGCTTCTCGTTAAGATAGGTACGTCAAAATCATATTTAACAATGATCCTGATATTCAACTTGCAACAATACATTAAGTTTAGAATTAAAAAGTGAAACCCAGCATAACAAACTTCTTGGGGGATAGTGAGCAGGACTGGAGTTTCATACTGGTTTGAGATAGAATTTACTTAAGATGGTGTTTGTTTTTGTTAAACAACAAAAAGAGTTTACTTTGATCGAAGCATTTCTTTACAAAATTTCCTATTAACAAAATCATTCTAGCCTTTCATGAAAGTATTATACTATGTTTATTATTCCCCTGTTTGGGAATTAGAATATTCTTTGTCATTAGGTGTAACTAATATTGAAATTATTAATAATTAAATGACATAGTTAACATTCTATCAATTAATATTAATCCAAACATTACTAAATGTACTAAAATTCTAAGAGTTGTATAAGATGAGAATAGATTCATGTCGTAATTGTGGTAATACCATTTCGGTTTTAAAATACTGTGAAGTATGTAAACAACCAAAACAGCTAAGATGTGAAAATTGTTTAAAGTATGTAGATGATCCCATTCACGCTAAATGTGAAGCTGTTTCAGTGGAATGTAATTAATTGAATAATATATTTTTTGAAAAGAATTCTTCATTTTTCTGCCATAACTAAATCTACTTTATAATTCAATGTAGTTCTTGGATTTAGTTTAAGATTCCATGGAATGTTCGAAGGACTATCAGTATTAGAGGTTATTCTGAATTTCAGATTTCTCAAATTTTGCCTCAAGGTATTCTCATCCACAGGTCTTTTTACAGAATTTTGACCTCGATCATGGTCATATGGATCAGTGATTACTAAATTTCCCTGTTGAATCTGGGCAGATATTTGTTTTAAAAGATCCACTGGCTCAACTAAATCCAAAAGATTTAGAGCCAAAATTAAATCAAATTTGGTCTTTCCAAAAAGAGGTGAAAGTGAATCAGCCACGAAATAATCAAGATTCTCCTTTGATTCTTTGATTGCAATTTTAATTGCGCTAAAAGAGCGATCAACTCCAAATACAGTTTGACTAGAATCTGCCAAAAATGAACTCATGATTCCAATCGAACAACCATATTCTAAGACTAGTTTTGAATTTGGTAGTGTGTCCAATTCATTTTTGATTGTAGAATAAAATCTTGATCGCCTGCTGTTTTGATAAATATTAGTCCATCTTTCTTCAAGATTGGTTCTATCTTCAATACTTTTGATGTTTCTAGTCAGAGAATTTTTTAGAAATTTCTTCATTTGACTTGATACAGAATTTACTAGTTTTCCACCCAACATTCTTCGGTTTGAGATATAGTTTGAAAAATCATCCCAAAGTATTGGAATTTTTTCAATTATAGGGTAAAGAGATTTGCATTCTTTGCATTCTAGAATTCCTTCTTCAATTTCCCGTTGTTTTTTGAATACATCTAGTTCTAATTTAGAATTACATTTTATACATCTAAGATAATCCAAGCTAAATTCTTTCAATAGTTAATCACTGTATCTTTTTTTTTTGAATTAATAGTTTCTTGTAGGAGTAAATCAAGATAATATTAAATGTAGTTTCATTTGAGAAAAACAAAATGGAGGAATACAATGAATTTGCAGAGGCATTAATTGATCAGCTCTCAGTAGAAATAAACGAAGAAAAAGAAAACTTGGATTTAGCCTCAAAAATTGATGAAGATTCTTCATTTAATGTAACTTTTGATTCATTAGAAAACGCAAGCAAAAAAATATTTCCAGAAATAAAACAAAAAATTAAAGAGTTTACCGGATTGGAAGTTCCAGAAAATACAAAAATAGAATTTCCAGAATTATTGGAATTAAAAAAATTAAAGGGAAAGAGAATTTTTACAACAGATAATGCAAGAGAGTTTGTTGACTCTTTAGTGAATGCGATATCAAAAGAAGATATTGGAAAAATTTCTAGTCTAATGAGACAAGACACAATAAAATATCTAGTATATTCAACTTATGCAAAAAATTACATTTCAAAGATTTCTGTGACCTTTGGAGACTTTCTAGATGAAACAATATATTTAAACAAACTATTTTTTTCTATTTTGCCAAAAATAAAACTATACAATCAAGGCCCTCCATTTGAATTGGGTTATGATGTAATAAAGTCCAGTTACAATGGAGCAATTAAAATGACAATGTTAGAAGAGTCAATTCACGCAATCCAACAAAACCTATACAAAAACAACAAGGATGCAATAGTAAAAGTTAATGAAATCTATGAAGAATTAACAAAGATGATTTTAGATTTAGATGATATCACACTTTCAAAGATTTTTGACTACATGAATTTAGATCCAATTCCAGATGAATTTCCAATTGCAAAAAGAGCTAATTTGTTTTTTATGCTAAATCCTGAAAACTTTATTCTTGGAACTTTGCCACCCGACCAAATGGCAACAAAAGAAGGACAAATCGATACAAAACTATCAGAGATGATTCCAAAGTTATCAGATATTTACAAAAGATGGCTAAAACCAAGACAACACCAGTATGCCGCAATGACTGTTATCCAAGGAATGGCAAGTTTTGTAATTAAAAATATCCTAAAAGACGATCTGGACTTTAAAAATTATCTATCTGTGTTTAAAGGGACGGATTTGAGTGCGTTTCATTCTCAAAAAAACGTCGGAATCAACTTTACAGAGTCAATATATGCAAAATTAGGCAAGGAATCATTCAAAAAATTGATTGATGATCCGCCAAATACGCTAGAACTGAAAGATTCACAATTATACCTCAACCGGATACTACCATAATAATTGCAAGAAAAATTTGATCCATTTGTTGCAGAATGGCTTTCTTTTGTGACAAATCCAAACTTTAACCTAGTTGAAAAATGCCTCAAGTTTGCCCAGATTTTAGAACATCCAGATTTGGATATCGAGCAATACATACAAAAAATCAGCCAAATGGGAAGAACCCTTAAAGAATTAACCAGTGATGTAAAAAACCCCACTTATCTAGTCTCAATTTTAAATGAATTTCTTTTTGATAATCTAGGTTTTATCGGAGAGATGGATGATTACTATAATCCAAAAAATAATTTTCTAAATGAAGTCATAGATAAAAAATCAGGACTTCCGATAACTCTGTCGATTTTGTATGTTGAAATTGCAAAATTTATTGGGTTAGATCTAAAAATAATTGGTTTCCCAAGTCACGTTTTGGTAAAATACAATGAAGAAATGATATTAGATCCATTCAATGATGGAAGATTGTTAGACATAGATGATTTGCAAGAAATACTAGATAGAAATTTTGATGGAAATCTAGAATTTGAACCAGAATTTCTCGATGAAATAAAACCAGAGCAGGTGCTAGTTAGATTAGCTCGCAATTTAAAAAATTCCTATTTTCAATCATATGCTAATGAAAAAGCCCTGAAATGTGTAAACATGACCTTGTCTATAGAACCAGAATCACCTGAGGACATAAGGGACAAAGGAGTCTTGGAGGAAAAATTATTGAATCATGATACAGCGTTAAAATATCTAAATCAATATTTGGAGATCAATCCAAATGCCGAGGATGTAGATTTTGTATTAGAATTGATTAGAAGTGTAAAGACAAAAATTAATCAATAATAGAATCTATATCTTGCCCTTGTTTTATCATGCTAATTTCATGGCGAGCAATCTTGTTTCTTAGAGCGTGTTTTATAATATCAACTTCACTTCGAAGTAAAGCAATCTCATCTTCAAGTTTTGCCACACGTTCATAGATTGTTTCTGCATCAGAACTCATGATTATTTATCATTAAAAAATTGTCTTAAAAAGTTATGGGTAAATTTGTTGATGGGCAGGTAAGCTTTTTGAACTATAGTTGAAATTCATGTCTACACTTTTCACATTTGCCTCTTTCTTGTCCAGGTTGGCCAAGAACAAAAATTTTGCCAATAGTCATACATTCAGGACACATCCCAGTAGTTGCATTTTTCGGTCCAGTCCGTATAATTTTCTGTGTTTTTCTTCGTCCCATGTTTTTCCAGACATTAGCGGCCTATTAAATTTAATTTTTAAATGGCGCGGGGAGGGGGATTTGAACCCCCGTGTCCTTGCGGACATAGGATTAGCAATCCTACGCCCTACCAGGCTAGGCGATCCCCGCACAATGAAGGCTTGAATTAATCTGTAAATAAATTCAATCGTCGCCAAATTGGCTGTAATTATTCACAATATCATCAATTGGAACTTGTTTCCCACCTACAATTTTTAGATCTACTGTGACTTGTTTGTTTGAAACAGTGATAATGTTATAGGTATTATCAAACAAACCTCTGACTCTTTCAGATGTTGCAGCCCCAGCATTTACTACCATCAGTTTTCCAAAATTCCAAACCCATGGTCGGTGTTTATGTCCACATAAAACAAGGTCAACACCAGTATCCAATATTGTTCTTAAAACATCGCCTGCATCTACTACGGTTAATTGATCTGACCCAGTATCAGGAATTGGAATAAGATGATGATGCATAGCTAAAATCTTTACTTTGTCTTTGTATTTTTTCATGGTTCTCTCTAACCACAGATTTTGTCTATATCCAACTTCACCTTCGTTTCTATCAGGTCTTGCAGTTCCAAGAGTAATTAGAACTACATCATCATCTAATTCATTTATTGTTTCAAATGGAAAAAATTTTTTGAAGAGTAGATATCCAGTATTTCTATAATCATGATTTCCACTAATTGAGAGAATTTTTTTTGTATTAAATTTAGCTAGAAGTACTTTGCATTTTTCATATTCTTTCATCAAACCTTCATTTGTTAGATCACCTGTCACTACAATTACATCAGGTTGAAGTTGATTTACTTCTTCTACTAGTATGTCAAATTTTTCTTGCAAAAATTGAGAACCGACATGTAAATCAGAAAGCTGAACAATGATCATCTAACATCAAAATAAAATTAAATTATGTTTATAAATTATATCCCTATAGGAAGTATAATCATTTTTTTTAAAAAATCAGGTTATCTAACAAGGGTAGAATTAAATACGTTAAATCTGCAAATCTCGCTACATGGGCAAAAAAGCAGCTGTGATTAATGGTGATGGAACAGGTCCTGAATTAGTTGATGCTATGATTCAAGTCTTAGAAGCTTGTAATACCCAAATTGAGCTTATTCGCTGTGAAGCAGGCTCAGAGCAATGGGAGAAAAATGGAGGCGAAACATACATTCCTGATTCTACATCAAAAATTATGGAAGAAAGTAATGCATGCTACAAAGGTCCTACTACTACAATACCATCACCTAGTGCTCCAAGAAG
>JAQBBT010000163.1:0-4283 GCA_032125915.1 Nitrososphaerota archaeon | reverse complement strand
AGTCATCAGTAATAGATGTAATGCAATTAATCACTCATACTTATCCTATTTTAGATTCTCAAAAAGCATTTGATCATGCTAGAAGCGGTGAAAATGCAATGAAAATAATAATTACAAAATAAGAAAGGCTTAAGAAAGGCACATTTTTTCTGTCAAAATCGAAGAGATATGGATTGGGGATTGCAAAACCGAATAGCAAAAATAATCAAACCTCAAAATCATCGCGCTTTAATGTTGGCAGTAGACCATGGTTATTTTTTGGGACCTACTGAAAAACTAGAAAACGCGAAAAAAACAATTGCCCCATTACTGAAATACTGTGATTCTTTGATGCTTACAAGAGGTGTTCAGCGAACTTCTGTTGATCCAAATACTTCAGTGCCTATGGTATTGCGTGTTTCAGGCGGTTCAAGTATAATTGGAGAGGATCTATCTCAAGAACAAATTACAGTTACAATGAAGGAGGCAATTCGATTAAACGTAAGTGCAGTTGCAATGTCTATGTTTGTAGGCTCTAAATATGAAAATCAAACTATTGTTAATTTAGGAAGACTAGTCAGTGAGGCTGAAGAATATGGTATTCCAGTTCTTGCAGTCACTGCAGTCGGAAAAGAACTTGGAAAAGATGCAAGATATCTGTCACTTGCATGCAGAATTGCAGCTGAGCAAGGTGCCCATATCGTCAAGACATACTATTGTGATAATTTCAAAAAAGTAGTAGAGGCTTGTCCTGTTCCAATAATTGTGGCAGGTGGAAAAAAAATACCTGAACGTGATGCTATGCAGTTAACATACAATGCAATTCAAGCTGGTGCAGTTGGTGTTGATATGGGAAGGAACATTTGGCAATCAGAAAATCCTGTTCCAATGATTCGTGCTGTTCGCTCTATTGTTCATGAAAATGCAACTGTAGATCAGGCCTTCAAATTCTACCAACAACTATGTGGTCAAAACAAATCATCAAACACTAATCAAAACCAAAATAAAAAATAATCAACCATTTATTCTTGACAGATGAAAATGAACTATTTTCCAAGTTGGTAATTTCACCAAAACAAAAGTTGCTCTTCCCTCAATTGAAATATGTTCTCCAGTAAAGGCCTTGTTATCCACAAGCATTCCTTTTTGATTTAACTCTAATGCTACTACTGCAGTATCTCCAAAGACGCTTATCTTTGGTTTTTTTACTTCGTAACTGTAATCTGAAATACTAATGAATCTCAATTCTTCTAATTCTAAGGTGGTCTGAACATCTTTTAGGTCAAATGGTGGCAAGTCACTAAAACTAGAAAATTTAGAATCAATGAAATGAATTTCTTTTAGATGTGAGAAATCTTTTGTTTTTCCTGCCTCAAAAAAAACCTCAATTAATTTGATAATTTCCTCATTTTCCGACAAAATCGTTACTATATTCAGAAAAATTATCGGTTTAAGTCTTCTGAAAATTTCTATATTACGCAATTCTGATTATTTTGTTGAGGATCTTTATTAGGAATTAAATGGATTAATTTTTGAAATTCAATGATAGTAAAATCACCTAAGGTGTATTTGTCCTGTTTTTAAGATATCAAAAAATGATCTAATTTTATATCATGATTGTAAATCATAACATAATTTTATTATGTAAACAAAGGCTTGCCGTATCAAGAACATGTATTTAGAATCTGATGTCATTCGTGCTGTCATAGCGGTAATCATTCTTGTATCTGCGGGCAGATTATTGGGAAATATCTGTTCTAGGTTTAAAATGCCTGAGATCATCGGTTATGTTACTGCAGGAATTATCCTCGGACCGTATGCGTTAGGAGGGCAAATTATACTATTTGAGGGCCCAATAATTCAACTTGATTTTTTACTCAACTCATTTGCGCAAATAGCTGCAATTATAATTTTATTTTCTGCAGGACTACACTTTACAGCTAAAGACCTTAGAAAAGTTGGAATAAAGGCACTAACAGTAAGTAGTTTTGAATTTTTACTTTCCGTATTTGTAGCATATTATGTTTCTATATTTTTTGGACTGGACTGGATAGTAGCTGCTATCATTGCAGCCACATTTGGTGCTACAAGCATTGCAATATCCGTAACTATTCTAGAAGAGTTGGGTAAAGAAAAAAGAGAAGAAGCAAAATTGCTTGTAAATGCTGCAGTATTGGACGATATATTTGGACTTGCAGTTCTTTCTGCAGTTACCACCATGGCACTAACACATTCATCTATGAATATTACTGATATTTCCTTATCTGCAGCGCAAGCATTAGGATTGTGGATTGTACTAGTACTTGCTGCAATATTCTTTTTACCCAAAATACTACACATTGTAAAAATCAGAGAGTCTGAGGCAACAACAGATGTTGCTGTAATGGGATCTGCGTTTGGTTTTGCATCCATCGCTGCTTTGTTGGGATTAAATCCTATAGTGGGTGCATTTGCTGCAGGGATGGGCTTGGCAGAATCTCATATTAATAAACACGTTCGTGAATATGTTAAAGCATTAAAATTTGTAGCAGCCCCATTATTTTTTGCAGTTATTGGGACCCAAATAGATTTGAGTCAAATTTGGAATATTAGTGGATTGTTGTTTCTTGCATTGTTGGCCGTTGCAGTAACCACAAAGATAGTTGGGGCAGGAATACCTTCATCCCTTTTACTCAAGAGTAAAAATAAAGGATTCAAAGTAGGATTTGGAATGGTAGGGAGAAGTGAGGTCGCTTTCATAACTGCAGGAGTTGGCCTTTCAAGTGGAATTATCGATAATGAGATTTATTCTACTTTGGCGTTTATTATTTTAATAACAGTTTTCATATCTCCTATTTTATTGCGGCAAGCATATTCAAAAGAAAAAAAGATTGCTAACCAAGATTAGTTCACAAAAAGTCCATATATGCAAATTTTGGAGTGAGGTCAACTATATTTTCCATTATAAACAAAATACAAGCACGAACAAATTAATCTCGCAATTCTAACTTTGAGATAATATGCTAGGACTGACAAAACAGCAAAAAACAGTAGTTCTTGGTTCCTGGCTAGGCTGGTCCCTTGATGGATATGACCTGGTCCTGATGCTACTAGTAATTCCGTTAATTAGTGAATTGTTTTTTCCGCTTGCCGATCCGACGTTTGCATTACTTGCTACCTTTGCAGCGTATGTAGTTACTTTGATAATGCGCCCTTTTGGAGGGGCCTTTTTTGGAAATTTTGCAGATAAGTTTGGTCGTAAAAAAACTATGATGATTACCATTATGGGGTTTTCAATTGCCACATTTGCAACAGGATTATTGCCAACATGGGAGATGGTCGGATTGTTAGCACCGATATTTCTGATAATGTTGAGATTTTTACAGGGATTCTTTGCAGGCGGGGAGTGGGGAAGTGGCGCAGTCATAACAATGGAGACAGTACCTAAAAAACATCGAGGGCTGCTTTCTGGATTTCTTCAAAGCGGGTTTAATTTTGGTTTTGTAATTGCTGCCATTGCATTCCAGTTTGCAATATCTGCGTTTCCTGCAGAGCAGTTTGCAGAGATTGGATGGAGAGTAATGTTCTTTACAGGAATTATTCCAGGGCTTGTTGCATTATTTGTTAGATTTAAAATGAAAGAATCAGAAGCGTGGCTTGCTAAATCAAAACAACATAAAATAGAAAAATCACCATTACGCAAATTACTTTTTTCAAAACAAGATAGAAAGCGCTTCATTTTTGCTCTGATTTTAATGACAGGACTAATGTTCTCATATTATTCCACAATGGGATTCTTTCCTACGTTCTTACAAAATTATATGACTCTGGAAAAATCAGAAGTTGCATCACTAATGATAGTGGCAACAATCACATCACTTTGTGGGACAATTTTTGCAGGGTATCTGAGCCAAATTATTGGAAGAATGAAGATAATTGCAGTTTTTGCATTGGCTGCCACAATACTTGCTGTTCCAGTATTATATGGATTGTTTAATGCAACCACATTTTTGGAAAGAATAATTTTTACAATAATTTTAATCATGGTTGCAACAACAGGATTTGGCCCAATCCCAGCATTTTTGTCTGAGCGGTTTTCCACTGAAGTTCGAAATAGTGCCAGTGGATTTGCCTATAACGGAGGCTTGCTCTTTGGTTCGTGGGCACCTCTGATAGCGGTAAGTTTGTTATCAAATAACGAGAATATAATACCCTTTTTGCTTGCTGCTGTTATAATTATTGGCTCACTGGTAATACTTGTAGGTGCTAAAATCAATCCTGAAACGCGTGATGTTGATCTGATGAAATCTTAATTGATAATAATA
>JAQBBT010000162.1:0-2623 GCA_032125915.1 Nitrososphaerota archaeon | reverse complement strand
GTAAAGCTAAAGCAAGAATACCGGATTTTTTCATAATCCTCTTGGATTCAGAAATAAAATCTTCAATGGGTTTAAAATGTTGAGAGGATTCCAGTGCTAAAATACGATCTACCGAATTATCTGCAAATGGTAATTTAGTGGAAGTTGAATTGATAAAGTCAATGTTCTTTTCATGTCCAGAAAAACCTAGTTGATTATAATTAATATTTATGCAATACAAATTTAATTGTCCATAAAGATTTCTCCAAAAAATTGCAGGAGCTGAAAGTCCACTACCTACATCTACAACGGTTTTTGCATTTTCAAGTTCAGCTAGTTTTCCAAAAAACTCACAAAGGTTTTTTTGCGCCGATATGGGTTCATTGATTTTATCTGTCCAATAGCCAAAATTCAACATAGATCCTCCTGTTGCAACTTGCATAACAGGTGAAAGAGAATCATAAAGATTTATGACATCTTTTTCATTTCGTCTAAGCGTCCAAAGTAGGACATCGAGTGGATTAATTGTGACCAAAAAGACTTTCAAATTAATTTAGAAGTAATCCTATTAATTTCTAGGGGAGAAAATCAGATCAATGTTATGCAGGAGTACATTTTATTAGTTCAAAAATCCAAATTATTACATGTCAGATTCAGACTCTAATGGATTTAATGAACTTCTCATTGCTAAATGGTCTGACAGATTTGTTGCATGGTTAATTGATTTTATCATAATTTCTTCAATTTTAGCAGCTTTTGCTGCCTTGACTTTTGGCATTACAAATTTAGTATGGAATGTTGACTCGAATATTGGCATTACAAATTTTGAATGGGATGAAAATCCAATGTTTGCTGGAAGTACAATTTTGTTTTTTTCTTATTGGATAATTTCAGAATACAAAGCAGGACAGTCAATTGGAAAGAAAATTCTTCATTTGAAAGTAGTAAATATTGATGGTAAACCAGCCCCCCTACTAGGCGTGATAATTAGCAGTTTTGGGAAATCATTTCTTTTGCCCATAGATTTTATTTTGGGTTTAATTTTTACCAATCAAAAAAGGCAGAGAATTTTTAATAAAATTGGAGATACGATTGTGATTAAAATTAGAGATACAAAAAACAATTCAGAAAATATCAAATACAAAAAAGACTAAATTTTGTCATATTTTCTTAGGTTAGAACTATACAGAATTAACCGACAGATCTATTAGCAACTTTAGATCTGTTTTTTTAAGAAATGTCCAATACTCAAACAAAACAATGGTGGATTGGTCTTCCAAAAGAACTTCAAAAAGACATAGAGTTTAAAGAGTAACAAAAAATCTATCAATCATAGAACCCAGTCAAGAATAGTACTGAAATTTTATAACAATTTGTAAAGAGTTAATGTTGTTCTTTTTTAATCAGTGTTAAAGTGGATCTTATTTTATCAATTTTTTTAATATTCCAAGATATGTTTTCTCGTATTTTTTCAATGTGTTCGGATTCCATCTTTACAACCATATCATAGTCGCCAAAAGTTCTTTCTACTTGTAAAACTTGATCTATTTTTTCTAATTGTTCTATTACCTTTTGTTCCGCACCTAAATCACTTTTTATCAAAACATATGCAATAGTCACTAGTTCTTGGGTAAAAAAATGATATTTCAAAGTTGGTATTAAGATATGCATTAAAAAAATGATAAAAAATTGCGTCTAGACGTGTTTATTTAAAATGTAAAATTATCATATAGCTCAAATTTGAGCCCAAATTGTATCAAAAAGTCCACATTTAGAAATACAAAAAAGTGAAGAACCTAAGTGATTTGTCCACCTGCTTTTATCAAAACACTTCCACCAGATTTTATTGTCAAATTAAAGTTTGCAGAATCAATATCCAAAGATACCCCAGGGTTAATTGTGAGATTTACTGCATCTACAATCAAATTTCCTCCAAGAGAAGTGTTAGTCGTTAGAATTGTATTTGAGGTGATAAGGGTTTCAGGATCACAAACATCACCTATTCCATCAGAGTCCAAATCATTTTGATTTGGATTTGAAACATTTGGGCAGTTATCCAAATCATCGCCTATTCCGTCTCCATCAACATCCAAGGATGATTGGAATGTGAGATTTACTGTTTGATTTCCGCCACCTTTGTTGTACTGTATGACAGCATTGCCAGATTCTGTCATATGATAAAGCTGAATAAAGGGCCAGAAATCCGAATCAATACCAATTTGCCCAGACCCATTTGCTCCTCCTGGCATTAGTGGGTTTGTTTCAATTTCTCCCTCTAAGACATTCATAAAGTCTGTAGAGTTTGAATTATTAGGAGTTGGATTACAGTTAATGCCATCTAAAGTGTTTGGAGGATCAAAGCCATCGGTCTCTCCAGTCACATCGCCATGATCTTCTATGGCAATACCCATACTGTCAGATAAAGAAACTGAAGAGAGGCTCCTTCTCCTAACAAATTGTCTGCGTTGCTGTCTGGTCCACAAAATACTCCAAAGTCATTTCCTGTACCATTTACTATTACGTGTGAATCTGCAATCAGTGCACTATCACGATTTGCAAAATATCCATACCAGTTTCCATTAACTGCTTGAACCATTCTAATGATTTTTCCATTAACAGTTACATCTGGCTCACCTTTTGCCTC
>JAQBBT010000161.1:0-6359 GCA_032125915.1 Nitrososphaerota archaeon | reverse complement strand
ACAACGTCAATATTTCACATTCAAACCGATCTGAATAGTCTAATAAGTTAAAACGCGGAAATTTCATTTTTCAGTCAAATAAATTAGCAACAATTTCCTATAAAATATGGCCTTAACTGATAAAGAAAAAACAATCGCCCTAATTTCAAATGGAATTGCCGTTTACTCACTTTATCAAAAACAAGGAAATCTGCCAGAAAATACCACGATGTTTGATTTTATCTTAAAGGTAATTCCCGATGATATCAAATCAGAATTGAACCCAGAATTAATCGACGAGGTTTTTGAATACGTCTCATCCGCACATAGTTCATAAAGTCGGAAATTTAAGAAAACATACACATTGACAGCTATTGCAACGTTAGGTTCACATTGTGCTTTACAGGTTCTAAAAGGAGCTAAAGATGAAGGCATCAAGACAATGCTTGTTTGCGAAAAAAAAAGAGAAAAACTTTACAAAAGATTTCCCTTTATCGATGAATTAATTTTAGTGGATTCTTTTGTCGAAATTTTAGACCAAAAAAATCAACAAGTCTTAGAGCAAAATGACGCAGTTCTGATTCCTCATGGAACATTAATTGCACAAATGAGTTCTGAGCAAATTGAATCAATAAAGACTCCAATTTTTGGAAACAGATGGATACTACGATGGGAATCAGATAGAGAAAAGAAAGAGCAACTAATGAGAGAGGCAAAACTTCCAATACCAAAACAAGTAACAAGTCCTAATAATATAGACAGACTTGTAATTGTGAAAAGACAGGGAGCTGCTGGAGGAAAAGGATACTTTATGGCAACTAGTGAAGAAGATTACAATAAAAAAAGAAATGATTTGATTTTACAAGGAATAATCTCAAAAGACGAAACATTGTACATTCAGGAATATGCCGCAGGAGTTTTGGCATATTTGCAATTTTTTTATTCTCCACTTAAAGAAGAACTTGAATTTTTTGGGGTAGACCAAAGACACGAGTCAGACATTGAAGGGCTTGCAAGAATTCCATCAGAACAACAGCTAAAAAATAACAAAGTACCATCATTTAACGTGATTGGAAACAGCCCCCTAGTTTTAAGAGAATCACTTTTAGACGAAGTATACACGATGGGAGATAATTTTGTTGAAGCAGCAAAACGTGTGGTCTCACCTGGTATGAATGGACCATTTTGCATCGAAGGCGTGTATGATGAAAATGCCAAATTCACATCTTTTGAATTTTCTGCCAGAATAGTTGCAGGAACTAATATCTACATGGATGGATCACCATACTATTCACTTTTGTTTAACGAATCGATGAGTATGGGGAAAAGAATAGCTCGTGAAATTAAAAATGCCAAAGAAACAAATCAGTTAGATAAAATTACAACCTAAAAACAGTTGTTTTTGTCCTCGACATAAGAATTATTGTAGAGAATAAAATAACCAATCCCGTTATTACACCAAAGGGAAATTCTGGAATAACATGAGTTCCGATAATTTCTATTTCTTCTGTAAGTGCTGGAACAAAAAATGTTAAAGTTGAGCTGTTAGAATCTGAGATAATATCATAATCCACTTCCAATCCGTTTACTAAAATAGCAAATTCGTTGTCATATGCACTAATTAATTCATGTTTTAAATCAATTACAAAAATTGAATCAGACGTGTTTTCCAAACCTATTAGGAGTGATGTCAATTCAGGATCAACTGCCATTGCAATTACTTTTGCATTGACATTATAAGATATAGAAAATACATGTTCATCTATTTCTAAAACATATTCTGATGGATTTTTAATTCCAAAATATTCAGGATGTGATTCACCAAATGCAGGAATCATTGAAATGAATAAAAAGAACATTAAAAACATAAAGAATTTCATTTAATTAAAATTAAAAGATCATCTATTAGAGTTTTTTTTAATTTATTTTGCCTTAACTTCCATTCCGTGTTGAGATTTTACAATGTATTTGTCTCGAACCTTTACACTTACCCAATCTATAATCAAAACCGTTGCCAATACAACTAGCATAAACGTGGTAGCCTTTCCATATGAGGCAAAATCA
Organism: Nitrososphaerota archaeon; assembly: GCA_032125915.1. Lineage (GTDB taxonomy): Archaea > Thermoproteota > Nitrososphaeria > Nitrososphaerales > Nitrosopumilaceae > Nitrosomaritimum. Next base: position 4,316 of record JAQBBT010000161.1, on the reverse strand, counting down.
ATATAGCTAATAATGTAAAATCCAATCCCACCAGCACCCACTATTCCCAAGATACTAGACTGTCTAACATTATAATCAAACATGTACAATACCTGACTAAGAAGATGTGAGGCAGATTCTGGCACTACTACATATCTAATTAGTTGCCATTTGGATACTCCAATGGAACTTACTGCATCCATTGGATCTGAATCAATTGCCTCAATTGTTTCATATTGTAATTTTGCTACAAACCCTACAGTGTACATTGTAATTGCCAAAACTCCTGCAAAGGAGCCTGGGCCGACCATTATTACAAATAATAGTGCCCATAAAATCGATGGAAATGTCCTAATTGCCGCAAGCACTGCCCTTACTGGTCCAAAAACAAATTTGCTGTTCAAATTTCGAGCCGCAAACATACTAAGAGGCAATGCTATTGCCACACCAACTGCGGTACCAATAAAGGCCATCTGGATAGTTTCAAACATTGCCCAAATTGCAGTTCCAAACAGCTCAGCATCAACTCGACTCATTTCATCTATAACTATTGCAAGATTAGGAAGGCCCTCAATGAATTCAACAGGACTCACATCAACATTGTAAGAAGCTGCTACAACAAGAGCAATAATAATGCCAACTATGAGATTATTTTTTTGATTCATCTGAATACAACTCCATAATTTCTTTGGAAGTAAGATCACCGGTTTGGAAATCAACTATTTTATCACCTTCTACACCAATCTCCAAAATTTTTTCACCTTCTTTGATTACTGCCACTCGATTCGCATACTCCAACGCTAGTTGCATATCATGGTGAACCATAATTGCAGTAAGATTCATGTCCCTTTGAGCATCTGCAATCAAGTTCATAATTTCTCGTGCTGTAACATGATCTAACTCGGAAACAATTTCGTCTGCAAGTAGTATGGTGGGTTTTTGCATAAACGCTCGAGCAATGGCAACTCTTCTCTTTTCGCCGCCGCTAAGCATGTAGGTTTTTCTTTCTTCTTTTCCTGATAATCCGACAAGTTTTAAGATTCTTTTTGCCTCTTTGATTTCTTCTTCAGGAAATATTTTCAATAAAGATTGAATTTTTTTCAAGCGAGGTATTGCACCTATCAGAGTATTCTCCAACACTGTGATGTTTTTAATTAAACCCAAGTTTTGAGGAATATATCCAATTTTATGCATCATTGATTTGAATTTTTTGTCATTCATGTTTGGTGTCTGATAGTCAATTTTGATGGTCCCCTTGCTGGGAGTCATCATTCCGTTCATTAGTTTAAGCAAAGTTGATTTCCCAGAACCTGATTGACCAACCAATGCATAATTTGTTCCCCTGTCAATTGATAAGTTAATTCCTTTTAGAGCGTAATTTTTTGAATCATATGAGGTCCACACGTCATTCATTTGAATTATTTTTTTTGTTGAAATTTTTGAAAAAGAGGGCGAATCACTCATCTGGATTAATTCCATTTCCAGGTTACCGTTTTTATTTGCTCTTGTTGTATGAATCTAAGATTTCTTGGTCAAGACCTGTCAATGCATCAATATATGTTCCAAATTCACCTATGTGCATAGTAGTTGTTGTTGGCACTAGCGCTTCTGCACCATAAAGATTTTGCAAAATATCATTGTTCTCATCATAGTTGAGTTGAATTAATGCATCAACAAGTGCGTCCTTTGTAGAATCCGACATGTCTTTACTAACCATGAACACATGAGATGGTACAGGCCCAATAGTTGTTACTGCACGTAATTTTGCTTGATCTGCAGGCTCCAAATATTTTTGTGGAGCAATATCAGAGCCAAATGCAACATCAACATTACCATTTAGAAGTAATTCCAAAGCAGCTTTGTAACCGCCTGTAAATGTATGGCTCTTAAAGTTGTCAGTTAATGCAGATTGTAAAGCAACGATATCATTTCCTTCTATTTTTATATGTCCTTCAGTTACCAATGTCCCCATAGGTCGAACAAAACCAGAAGACCCAGTAATACTGGTAAATGCAACTCTTTTTCCTAGAGTGTCCTCAAGTGTATGAATAGAGTCGTTTTCAGCAAGTGTCCATACAGTGGCTTGATAGTTTACTTTTCCGGCTACAATTTCTGCTAGAACAGCCTCTGCACCAGATCTTTGATGAGTAATCCAGGCAGGTCCTGTATCCATAAAGGCTGCATCAACATGACCAAATCTCATTCCTTCAATTATGGTCTCATATTTTGTCGGGACCACAATTTCGACATCTATGCCTAATCTGTTTTCTAAAAATTGTTCTAGTGCTTGAGCTTTTGGAGTTAATTCGCCTGCTTTTTCAAGTGGGATAAATCCTATAGTTAGTTTATCAACATCAATAGATTGTTTGGCTGATGATACATCTATTACGTCATTTTCTATTAGATATTGGATTGCTTGTAGGAATTCGGATTCAGATATTTTGTCATCTGCCCACCATCCAGCATTATTTTTGATCCAGTCTGGAACTAAATTTTGAGCTTCTGCATTTTGAGCAAAGGAAACAGTTGTAAGGCTAATTATGAATATTGCTACTAGTAATGAAAGTTTTATTTTCTGTTGCATGAGATACTAAGACTCTTAGGATTAGCTAAGTTATTTAAAGTGCATTTTCATTCTACATGTTCATTCCAAGTATATAGAATGAGAATGCCAATATGAATTAAAATAATTCACTTGAAAATTTAGAATTTTTTGTTAGGAAATAGGCGAAGAATTGGTTCAGTGTTATTTAATGTGATTTCAACTTTACCAATTCGGCTACGATATTTTTTTATTTTTTTACCTTCATTTGAAAAGATAAATTTGTGTACTTCAATTAGCGCAAGATCTTCCAGGGAAGACAGCGTCTTGTAAACCGTAGACAAGGATAGTTTTAGCTCATCAGCAATCTGAGTTGCATCTTTTGATTCATTTTTTACAGAGAATAAAACGGCTCTTGTACATACACTGCTTAGCGATTCGATTATTTTTTGAGTTACATCAAACTCACTGAGTTGGATAATATTAGATAGCGCCATAATTTTTATTTATTTGACACCAAGTTAAGTACAGGCTCCGGTTTTCTTATTGAAATATCTGCTTTGCTTATTCTACTTTTAAAGACCTTGTATTTTCTCCCTTTGTCAGATAACCGCCATTTTTCTATTTCTACAAGAGTTAGTTCTTCAAGATCACCTAATTTTTTATAAACACTGCTAAGGGGAATTTTGAGTTTTTCCGAAAGTTCAGTAGCCGTTTTTCCTTGTTTAATAATTGAGAACAAGATTGCTCTTGATTCAGCATCAGCCAATGCCTCAATTACCTTTTGAGTAATATCATATTTTTTTAATTGAGGTAACATTATGCGTCTTGCCAAGTAATTCAAAAATCATTCCAGAGTTATTTAAACGGCATGATTTGATTCTCATTCTAGAGAGTTAGAATTACTAGTTAAACGAAGAGACTTCCTTATTTGGTTTAAAACGATTCCATAAAAGACCAAGAATCAGACCTATTGTAATCCAAAAGGTAGAAACTGCCAATACAGATACTATTCTAAATCCATTTACCAAATCCATCGGAGCAGTAATCTCATCAGGGTTCTCAGGCATTATAACAAAAACTGTGGAAATAAAAACAACATATCCAATTAATGCTACAAATTTTCTATTGCCTTTAAAAATTTTTGATAGTTTGTAAAACCCTACAGCTGCAAATCCAGAAATTGCAATAAATGAAAGATATAAAATCGCTCTTAGAACTACGGTTTCTGCCTCTCCAACCGTAGGTGGGTTTGCAGGGTATTTCAAGAATGGGATAAAGTAAAACACAGCCCACATTATTCCAGCAAGGATTAATGCCTTCTTGATGTTGTTGTTTCCAGGTAAGGAATTCCTAGAAAGAGCAAACACAATTCCAAATAATGCACCAATGGATGTTCCCAAGATAACGCCAGCTAAAAGTTGCCCTTCCTTTTGCCAGGTTCTATATCCACCCGACACGCCAAGTCGAAGGTGTTGAACGACCCGCGCCGGTGCTTCGTCGGTAACGTCGTAGCGAGTCAGAACATCGAGCGCGTCTGCAAACGTCGACGGATCCAACACCGTCGGACCGGAGCCGATGGACGAAAGATCGTCACCGATGACATCCGACACGAGAACCGTTACGACGCGCGCTGGTACCATTTTCTGGAGAAGGCGCCCGCCTTTGACGGCAGAGAGATGCTTTCGAACAGCGTTGAGCTCTTGAATCGTCGCCCCGCAACGCAAGAGCAGATCGGTCACACCGATCTTGTCGTCGAGAGTGACTCCATCCGCCGGCGCGACGAGGAGCGCCG
>JAQBBT010000160.1:0-6567 GCA_032125915.1 Nitrososphaerota archaeon | reverse complement strand
CTTACCATAAATGAAAATTATATTGTTGAGATAGGAGGTCCAGCATCCTATACTATTCCAGCACCTGCAAATACACCCCAATCCATGAAAATAATTGGGGATGCTTTTGATCTTAAACTTGAAAGTCCTGGAGATGGATTACAAATTCCAAAAAAATCATATAAAAAAGAATTGAAATTAGATTGGGTACACTTTGAAGATGGAGAGACAAAAATCAAAATTCAAAATACCGGAAATACAGAATTAGAAATTACAGGAATTCTAATTCGAAATTCTGATCCAATCTGGTTTACTTATGATCTTATGGTGATTATAACGGGAATAGTAATAATTGGATTTAGTATGGGGTTTACATTAAGAAAACCAAAAGGATTCTAATTTAATTTCGCAGAAGGATAAGAACCCAGAGTTTTCATAAACAGTGTTTCATTTTTGACTTCTTCAAGCATTTTTGAAATCTGAGGATTTTTTGAATGACCCTCAAAATCCACATAAAAATTGTATTCCCAGTTTGTTGATTTAGTTGGCCTTGATTCAATTTTAGTTAGATTGATGTTGTAATTATGAAAATTTTCGATTATTCTAAAAAGAGATCCTGGTTCATGTGTTATAGAAAATATTATAGATGTCTTGTCATTCCCAGTTTCTTCACTAGTTTTTTTGGATAGGACAAGGAATCTAGTATAATTATTGAGATTGTTTGCGATATTTTCTGATATTATGGGCATTTTGTAAATCTGCGAGGCTGCTTTGCTAGCAATACATGAAACATTTGTTTTGTTTATTTCTTTGATGATTCTTACACTCCCTGCTGTATCATAAGTTGGAACAGTTTTCATATTATATTTCTGAATAAAATCTCTACATTGTCCTAATGCTTGAGGATGTGAATAAACAGTATCGACTTCTTCTAATTTTCCATTTCCAATTAGGCAATGTTCTATTCCATGATAAATTTCACCCATTGCATTTAGAGAAGTGGAATATAACAAATCATAACTTTCTCCAACACTTCCTTCCAGGGAATTTTCTACTGGTAAAACTGAATAATCTGTATTGTCAGAAATTGTACTTTGTAAAACTTGGGCAAATGTTGGACGTGGAATTGTTTCAATTTCTTCAGCAAAAAATGATCTGGCTGCTGCTTCACTATATGCTCCTCGTTCCCCTTGGAACGATACTTTAATCATTTTTTATTCTCTCAGATGAACAAATTCACTTTTGCCATAATTTGTTGAAAGTTTTCTTTCATCAATCCATGAACACTCGGTACATTTTATGGCATCACGCATTGTGACAACTTTACCGCCACATTTTCTACATTTTGTAAATAATACTCCAAGTTGTGGCTCATCTATTGCTGCATGTATGGTTCCATTAAGATGATTTAAAATTTTTAGAGTAACAATATCGTTTAACAAAGCCACATTTTTTTTCCTAAGATTTCTTATTGAACAAACACACTCTACTTTTGATGTTGTAGGTTTTCCATTAATGTAATCAATTGTTACTGCAATCATTGAAGACATTGCAGCAGCTACAGTGCCGATTATAGTATCTCCTACTTGTGGTATCGATAACATTTTGGGGTGTTTTACGCTAGCTATACGAGTTGTTTTATCAAGGTTTTTTTCGCCAACAGTAGATGCACGCACCATATCACCATCATCAAAAGTGTTGTATCCGGCCTCATATTCTTCAATTGACGCTATTTTATCGCCAGGAAGTGTTACTGGTTCAGACATGCTGTAATTGCCTGTTTTATGATTATAATTGTTTGTGGTATAGTATTAGGTAAATCATATAACTTCAAAAAAAAATTCAAAAAATGATGAAAGCCTTAGTGTATGATGAGTATAATATAGATGATAATTTTTCCAAAATTTTAAAAATCAAAGATATTCCTGAACCAAAACCACGGTCAAATGAAGTTATTTTTAAAGTAAAATCAGCTGCCTTAAACTATGATGATATTTGGGGCATGAGGGGAAAACCACTTGCAATACCTCTTCCTCACATATCTGGAACAGATGCAGCAGGAGAAGTAATTGCTATTGGCAACGAAGTAAAAAATATCAAGATAGGTGACAGAATTGTATCTCACGGAAATATGTCGTGTCGTACATGCAAAGCTTGTACTGATGGACGAGAATACGATTGTCAAAAAAGAAAGATATGGGGATTTGAAACAGGTCCACTTTGGGGAGGTTATTGTGAAATTACACATCTTCCAGAAGTTAACGTTGTAAAAATTCCTGAAAATGTAACTTACGATGAGGCAGCAGCAGCATCAATGACTCTATTAACATCTTGGCATATGTTGGTAGGTAGAGCAAAAATTCAACCAGGACAATTAGTTTTAGTTATGGGGGGAAGTTCAGGTATTGGAAGCTACGGAATACAAATAGCAAAATTGTTTGGTTGTACTGTAATTGCAACTGCAAGTCCAGATAAACTAGATAAATTATTAGAGATAGGTGCAGATTATGCAGTAGATCATAGAAAAGATGATTGGGATAAAGAGGTCCGTGAAATTTCAAAAAAAATTCCTAAACCATTTGGTGATATATCAGGAATTGATGTAATTTTTGAGCATATTGGAGGTTCTCATTGGAACAAAGAATTGGCTTTGCTAAAATATGGATCTACAATTGTAACCACAGGTGCTACTACTGGATATGATGCAAAAACGGATTTACGCCATATTTTCTTTAAAGGAATTAACATTTTAGGCTCAACACAAGGAACACGTGCTGAATTAGAACAAGGATTGTATTGGATGTCTAAAGGAAAAATAAAATCAATAATTGATTCTGTATACTCTTTGGAACAAGCATCTGAGGCTCACACAAAGATGCTTACAGGTAAGGGTCTTTTTGGAAAAATCTTAATGAGACCATAAATCTCTGTTGATTATGGCATCCAATCCTAAAATCAATTCAATTTTAGATGAGGCAAATAGATTATTTTTATTGGGTAAACATCAAGAAGCAATTTCATATTATGATAAAATTCTTGAGGAAAATCCAAATCATCTAGGGTGTCTAAACAACAAAGGATACGCTCTTAGTAAATTAAAAGACTATGACTCTGCTTTACGATGCTATGATACAGCACTGAAATTAAATCCAGATGATCTTCCTGTGTTAGTCAATAAAATATCTTCTTTACGAAAAAAAGGAGATCTAATTGGGGCACTTTCTAACTGTGATACAATTTTACAATCAAATCCAAATTACAATATTGCCTTATATCATAAAGAGAGAATTCTACTTTCCATGAAAAAATTTGAAGAGTCAATTGTTTGTTGCAACAGAATTTTGAAGGATTATCCTAATAACGGTGATGTTCTTTTTGATAAATCTTGTAATCTTCTCATGCTATCTAAATTAGATGAGGCTCTTGATAATTTAGAAATTTCCATATCTCAAGGAACCCAATACAAAATCAAAGCAAAAAAGTCTAAATTTTTTGAAAAACTAAATGATAACAAAAGATTTCAAAGTTTGATTTTATAACCAATGAGGAAGTTCAAGATATTCTTCTATGTTTTCATTTCGTAATACTTTCAAAAGAGCATTGGCTTGAGGAGAGGATAAAACGGGTTTATCAAATTGATTATCAGTTGATATTCTAGGACATGCTACTTGAATGAAGGCATCTATTCCCTTTAGATTGTTTAATCTTTCACTTGTGATATCAGTTAAGGCAAATAACTGAACTGTTTTTCCCTCTTTTTCTAATTCTTTTTTAAACTTTAATGCAAACAATTTTGATAATTGTCCTTCCTTGAGTCCAACAATTACTCCAAATGATTCAGCCTCCGCTGCTTTGTAAATTGCAAGAGTTGCTTTCTTTTTTAATTTCTGCGCAAATTCTGTTATTTCTCTTACTTCATTAAAGTAGGGATCCAAAACATATGTGGGCATATTAGTGGACAAGGCGATTCCAGATGCATGAAAATTACTTTGTCCCAAGAACACATACGCATCTACTTCTTCTTTGAGTTTTGTTGCTGGATAAAATTCACATCCAAACACTTGACCGTCATTTAATTGACCTCCACCTTTTCCTACTTTTACCTTAACTCCATTATTTGTTAAAATTTCATTAACCGTCTCCATTTGATGAAGATGCTGACTATCTGTTACCAGGGCAATAGTTTTTCCTGATAAAATTTCTGCACATTTTTTAGCAACACTATCAAACTTGACATCATCAAATGCATCAATCAAAATTACATTCTTTTCAATTGATTCTGTGTTAATGGTATGACCAATGTTAAATTGAATTCCAGTACCTAAAACTTTTCCTGCATTTGAATTCAAATCACATGTTCCCCAAGTGGTGTCAGCTATAACATATGCTGGAATTCCAAATTTTTTTGTGATATTTATAGCAGTTTGTTGAATTTGAGGTATAATTCCATCAGGTCCATTTAGAGAAACTGAAGCTGGTTGTTTTGATTGAATTTCTTTAAAGATTCGCTCCTCATCTACTATTATCAATTTAACTACGAATGTAGTGATTTTAATTTAAACCAATTGTAAAACTCGACAACTAAAAATGTCTGGAATTGAATAATGAATCAATGGATACTGCATGCACTCTACATATTGGCTTTGATGATACTGATTCTCCAAAGGGTATGTGTACCACCTTTTTAGCATACAAAATCGTAGATTATTTAAAAAAACAAGATTCAGAATTTCTAGATTTCCCCAAATTAATTAGATTTAATCCAAACATTCCTTGGAAAACGCGTGGCAATGGAGCAGTATCTCTTAAAATTAAAACTAAAAATCCGTCTAAAATCAAAAATAAAATCAAAAATTTTGTCTCAAAATACTCTGATACCGAAAATGGCGCAAATCCTGGATTAGTTTTTTATGAACACAAAACCATTCCTTCTAATTTTACGGAATTTAGCGAACTTGCATTATGGCAATTAATTAATAGAAATCAAGCAAAAAAATTTGCTTTAGAAAATAATCTTGAAATTTTTTACAAAGGAAATGGACAAGGACTAGTAGGGGCTATTGGTGCCATAGGATACCGATTCAATGATCATACTCTAGAATTGCTAAGTTACAGAAAGTCTTCAAAATTTGGAAAAGAAAGAAAAATTTCTGCTAAAAGCGTGCAAACCATGCAACAAAAAACATTTCCTTACACCTTCAATAGTTTTGACAATAAAAAATCAAAAGTCTTGATTACACCACATGGTCCTGATCCCGTATTTTATGGGGTACGAGGTGAAAAGGTTGATTCGTTATTGAATGCAATAAAAATTTTAGAAACTGAAGAAAAATTAGCAGGTCATATGATCTTCAAATCAAACCAAGGCACTAATGATCACTTGAAAAACACTTTGACCAAAACAACCTTGAAACCTTATGCATCAGGAATAATAACTGGATTTGTTTCATCGGATCCAAAAATGGAAAAAGGTGGACATGTATTTTTTTCAATTAATTGTAATGGAGATGAGATCCAATGTGCCATATACAAACAAACTGGAATATCCTCTATTGCTTTAGGTCTGATCAAGGGAGATAAGATATGCGTAGGGGGAGGAATTAGAAAAGCATCTAAAATCCATCCAAGGATTTTAAATCTTGAATTTATCGATATAGTTGATCTTAAAAAAAATATGGTAAAATCAAATCCAATATGTAAAACTTGCAATAAATCAATGAAATCAAAGGGGCAGAATCAAGGATATCGATGCGTAAAATGTGGTAAAACCTCTAAAAGTAAAACTACATTAGAAATTCCAAGAAAAATCCAAAAACAACTTTACATTCCAAATGTTTCTGCCCACAGGCACCTTAGCAGACCATTGACTAGACTAGGAAAGATAAATAGAAAATCTAAATTTGACGAATCTGTTTCGTGGTTTTCTGTATATGAGAATAGGTAGCGGGGAGTAGATTTGAACTACTGATTTGCGGGTTATGAGCCCGCCGGGATGACTTAGCCCTAATTAGTCTGACTTCCCCACCCCGCTGATTCGTAAGTTAACAGGTGTGGTATATACGCGTTATCAAATTTTTGAAAGTAATTAATAGGATTTAAAAAAATTAATTCTTCATGGATAAGAGACTAAGGATTGCAGGAATTGTAGGTGCGATAATATTTTCAATTATTGTCTTGACATCTCCAGATGATCCTATTCCACTTCCAGAACTTCCATCTGCAGAATTAGAAAATAACTTTGTTGAAATTTTAGCAGAAAATCTTGAAAATCCACGGTCAATTGCATTTGCTGATGATAAAATTTTTGTTACAGAAAAAGATGGTAGAATTAGAGTAGTTTACAATAATGAATTATTAGGTGAGCCCTTAGTTACGTTACGCCCTGCAGATGTTTTTGATGGTGGCCTTCTAGGAATCACCACTCACCCTAACTTTAAAAATAATCACTCTCTCTATGTTTTTTTAACATATGAAGAAGACGAGGTTTTGTGGAATAAAGTCCTACAAATTACAGAATCCAATAACAAATTAAAAGATGCTAAAACCATTTTTGATAAAATTCCAGGTTCTGTATTTACTAATGGTGGA